>CAMGDO010000050.1 GCA_946042585.1 uncultured Clostridia bacterium | reverse complement strand
GCGCCCTACCCCTAAGCCTTCGTCGGCAGCGTCAGATGTGTATAAGAGACAGCCGGACACAGCGCCGCGCAGGCCTCATACAGCTTGCGGGTGTTGGCGCTCTGGCGTCCGCCGACCACGATCATGCGGTCGGATATACGGGAAAGCTCCCGCGCGGCCTGCTGCCGCACGCGCGTTGCCGCGCAGATGGAGCGGTGAAAAACAGGATGATCGATCTTTTCCTTCAGAAGGGGCGTCAGTTCGTCCCACTTTTCCTCGGGAATGGTGGTCTGCGATACGACCAGCGCTTCAGACAGATGCGGCATCGCAGCCACATCCTCCGGTGAAAACACCACATATACTGCGCCGCGGCACCATCCCGCCGTGCCCTGCACCTCGGGATGCTCCCTTTCGCCCACCAGCACCACATCGCCGCCGGCCTGGCTGAAGCGCGCCACCGCTTCATGCAGCGCGCGCACATGCGCACAGGTGCAGTCCACGCATTCCACGCCAAGGCGCTCGCACTGGGCCATCACGCCGGGTGCAACCCCATGGCTGCGCAGAATCAGCAAGCCGCCCTGCGCCTGGGAAACCTCGTCCACCTTCTGCACGCCCGCATCGCGCAGGCGCTGCGCAACGGAAGGATTGTGCACCACATCTCCCAGCGAAAAGCAGCGAATGCCCCGCGCTTTCGCCTCCTGCGCTGCCTGCAGCGCCAGCTCCACCGCATGGCGTACTCCCATGCAGAAGCCTGCGTGCTTTGCCATTTTGCACGGCATAAAATCCCTCCGCCACTTCTGGCGAATAGATAGTTATTCGCCGCCGCTCCTTTATTTCCTGCTGAAAATCAAAAATTTTCTGAAAAATATGCAAATTCTGTTGTTTTGAACAATTTTTCGCCGTATTTTCTGCGCAGAATGCTCATGTTTCAGCCTTTGCAGCGTCGCGCATGGCATAGTATGTGTCGCGAATGCGTTCGCACAGAAGCTTCACGCTCTCGCTGTTCACGCCCTGCGCAAGCAGGTCGTCCATGGGAATGGGCTCTCCCACATACACCTCCGTCCTGTGGAAGAAGCGGATCTTGCCATGGATATACACCGGCACCAGCGGCACGCGCGCGCGCATGGCCAGAAGCGCCGCGCCGCTTTCCACCTCCTGCATCAGCTCGGGCTGGTGCCGCGTGCCCTCGGGAAAAATCCCCAGAATCCGTCCCTCGCGCAGTACCTGCATACAGGCGCGCATGGCGCCCATATCCGTTTCTCCGCGACCCACGGCAATCATGTGCAGATGCTCCACCACCCACTTGAGCAGACGGTTTTTGGTCAGCTCGCGCTTGCCCACAAACCGCACCTCCTGCTGCCTGATGGGCGCGGCCAGCGCCATGGGATCGATCATGCAGCGGTGATTGCCCAGCAGAATGCAGGGCGGCTGCAGCTGATGCAGGCGCTCGATGTTGTGATAGCGCAGCGGCATGACGGTGTGAAACAGCGTGAGGCACAATCCACGCACAAACGTATACAGCGGCGTATGCTCAGCCTTTATGATCTGCGTGTTCTGCTCCGGCATACTTTTCCTCCACCACGTCGATAATCCGCTGCACGGTCTCCTCAAATGTCATGTCTGAGCTGTCCACCAACACCGCATCCTCCGCCTGCCGCAGAGGATCCACCGCGCGGTTCATATCCTGCGCGTCCCGCGCGTTCACTTCGCGCAGGATTTCGTCGTAGTCCGCCGCCTGCCCCTTTTCCTTCAGCTGCTTCATGCGGCGCATGGCGCGCTCCTGCGCGGAAGCCGTCAGATAGATCTTGACCGGCGCGTCCCGGAGCACCACCGTGCCAATATCCCGCCCGTCCATCAGCACGGGGGTATGCCGGGCAATCCCGCGCTGGCGTTCCACCAGCATCTGCCGCACGCCCGCATAGCGGGAAATGACGCTGGCGCAGCTGCCCGCCTCCTGCGTGCGGATGCGCACGGACACGTCCTCACCGTTCACCAGCGTTTTCTGCGCGCCGTTTTCATAGGCCACATCCACCTGCGCGCCGCCCCGGCGGCACAGCGCCGTCACAGCCGCTTCATCCTGCGGGTTCACGCCCGCATCCAGCACAGCCAGACCGACCGCGCGATACATCGCGCCCGTATCCAGATGCAGAATGCCCAGCCGTCTGGCCACCTCGTCGGCAATGGTGCTTTTGCCCGCGCCGACCGGCCCGTCCATGGCAATACACAGCATTTTGTTCAGCTCTTTTCCTGTCTTATTCAGTATGCGATCATCTGCTGCGTTTCTTCCCATCCGCGCAGAATTTCCTTCTGATGGCTCACCGCGTAGGGGCCGGTCTGCTCCGCCTCGCTCATCTCGCGCGGGAAATGGATGCAGATATGACCCGTCAGATCGTTGCTGGAGTTGTGATCCACCTCATGCCCATGGCTGTGGGTGGAGGCCATATAGACCTTGCCGTCGGACAGAATCACCCATACGGCATGCGGCGTCCAGTTGTCCGCGCCCATGATCTGCCGCATGATGGCGGTATCCGAGGCGGTGACGGGCTCAGCGTCGCAGTGCTTGCCAAAGGAGAACATGTGCACATGATAGTACAGCCCTGTCTGATAATCATAGACGATGGCGTTGGGCATGGAGCGCGCCAGCGCGCGGGTTTCGGTGTACCAGTTGGCAAAGCGCACCTCAATCGCCGTGGGCGCCTTGAACTGCGCCATACTGTCCGAGCTGCTGTCCGTGGGGCCGTCCGCGCTGTCTTCTTCTTCGTTCATGGCATTCAGGCGCACCCAGGTGGCCTGACCCACAATGCCGTCGGCGGTCAGCTTGTTGGCCTTCTGGAATGCCTTGACGGCCAGATAGGTCTTGGGCCCGAAAATGCCGTCCGCCGCGCCCGTCAGATACCCCAGATTCAGCAGCATCTGCTGCGCCATCTGCACATCGCTGCCGCGGTCGCCCACCTCCAGCTTGGCGCGCACCTCGCCCGTCTGGGGCTTTTCAATCGTCTGGGCAGCCTCCTTGGCGGTGGAGGAATAGAGCTTTTTGAGCGTCTTGGGGCCGGCAATGCCGTCCGCCGTCAGATTGTTCCGTTCCTGGAAAGCGGCTACCGCGGCGGCGGTCAGGGTGCCAAAGCGCCCGTCAATGGTATCGTTCAGATATTTGAGCACCGTCAGCCGCGCCTGCAGCAGCGTCACGTTGTCGCCCCGCGAGCCGATGGAGAGCGTCGCTGTCAGATCGGGCGCGGGCGTGGCCGCGGGCTTCACGGTAGCTGTCGGCTTGGGCGTAGGCGTCGCCCAGGAGGGCATCGCGCTGTCTCCATACAGCGTCTGCTGCGTTTCAAGACCCGCTACGCCGTCCGCCTTGAGGCCGTTTTTCGTCTGGAAGGCGCGCACGGCGGCAATGTCGTCGCTGTTATAGATGCCGTCGGGCGTAATATTGTAGTACCCCAGCTCCACCAGCCGCTGCTGCAGGCGGGTGACCACCAGACCGCGCGTTCCGTTATGAATGATGATGACATTCTCCGCCGTCACAGGCGCGGGGGTGGGCGTGGGCACGGTGATGCGGGGGGTGGGCGTCGTCATATACTTCTCCACCAGCGCCAGCGTCTTTGCGCCGACAATGCCGTCCGCCGTCAGCTTGCCCGCCTTCTGCAGCTTTTTCACCGCCTGCGTGGTAGCGGCGTCAAACACCCCGGAGACCGTGCCGGTGTAATAGCCCAGCTCCTTGAGCGCCGTCTGCAATTCTTCCACCTGATAGCCCGTATCTCCCTGGCGCATGGTGACGCCCGCAATGGGCGGCAGCACGTTGACGCTCGCCTTTTTGCCCTTGCTGTTCAGCGGCGTGCCCTCAAAGAGCAGCTTTTGCAGCTCCGCTGAGGCAATCCCGCTTTGCAGAATGCCGTTCTTGGCCTGAAATGCCTTGACGGCGGTGATGGTGGCGCTGTCATAAACGCCCGAACTGGTCTTGACGGAATAGAAGCCCAGCTCGCGAAGCGCCGTCTGCAGCGCATCCACCGCCCGGCTGGAAGCGCCCTGCGAAAGGGAGCTGTATCTCTTTTGCGCATCGGCGTCGCTTTCCAGCTCCTTGCCGCCCAGGTAAATAACGGGCACATCCACATACTGCATCATCACATAGCCGGAATAGCTCTTCTTGCTGCCCTGATACTGCACCCTGAGGAAAGACCCCTGAATGGCCTCCACCGTGATGCTCGCGCCCTTGGGAATGGTCATTAAGCGCGTGCTGGACGTGCTGGGACCCTTGCGCAGATTCACCGAATCCAGCGTTTCCGTCACAAAGGGGAAGGTAGCCTCCTGCCCCGTTGTGATGCCGTTTTCCCAGCCGATCACGGGCGGAACCACCGTGGCGGTGGGCTTGGGCGTCGCCGTCGCGCTGGCATGCAGCGCATGGCCGCTGTACAAAAGCGTCTGCGTTTCGGCATCCGCCGTGCCGCTGGCGGTCAGACCGTTCTTTTTCTGAAAATTCTTGATGGCGCTCACCGTGCCCGAGCCGCACACGCCGTCCACCGTGCCGGTATAATAGCCCAGACTCTTGAGCAGCTGCTGCAGCTTTTTGACGATCTCGCCCTCTTTGCCCTTGCTGATGGGAAAGCCCTCGACGGACGGCGCGACGGCCACGGTCATCAGCTTGCCGCGGCTGTTTTTCACCTTGCCCTCAAAGAGCATGCCCAGCGTCTCGGCGTCGGCATAGCCCGCGTCGTTCAGACCGTTCTTCTCCTGAAAATCCGCTACCGCACGCGCCGTTTTCTCGCCATACTTGCCATCGGCGGAGCCGGACAGAAAGCCCAGCTCCATCAGCGCCAGCTGCATTTCCTTCACCTGCTGGCCGCTCGCGCCCTCGCGCAGCGCCGCATAAACGCCCGTCCACTGTCCGGAAGAGGCGTTCGCCTGCGTTTCGCCCGAAAGCACCACATAGCTCTTTTGCACATAGCCCTGCCGGCCGTTGTATTCGGCAATATAATAATCGCCGCTTTCTCCGGTGATATACAGCGCGTCGCCCGCGGGCACGCTCACCAGCGCCGCACCGCTGCCCGACGCGCTCGCACGCAGGGAAACCTGTTCCTTCACAAAGCCCGTACAGGGATAATCCAGCGCCAGCGCCACGGGCGCAGCCGAAAACAGCAGCACGCATGCCAGCAGCGCTGCAAACCAACGTTTCATCCGATAAAAAAGCATAGACTGCCTCCTGAATACAGACCTGTTCAGAATTATTTTATGACAAAACATTTACGATGTCAACATTTACCGGATGCAAAATGTAACAAATTTACCACGAATAGTAACAAAGCCGGAGCAGAGGCGTTCGCCCCGCTCCGGCATATATCCCTTTCCCGCTGTCAGCGCACGCCCAGCTCGCGCAGAAGCCTGTCGGCCTGCTCCGGATCGTCGCTTGTAAACATGCGGCAGCCCCGCTCCAGCGCGGGCCGATAGTTTTCCATCACATCCGGCAGGCAGATGCAGGGCTGAAGCCCCATGCCAAGGCACAAATCAAAGTTCTCCTTCGCCGCAAGCTGGCGGGGTTCGCCATAGAGGCAGGCCCATTGCCAGTATTCCGTGACGGGACGGGTGCATTCGCCGCGCATCTTGCAGGTGTCGCCCACGCCCTGACCGTGAATGGGGATTTCGCCCTTGGTTTTCTCCGCAATATACTCCAGCACCTCATACGAGAAGGAATTGAGCATGCTGCGCTCCTGCAGCCCCCACCGGTAAATGCCCTCCAGCGCCTTGTCGGCGCAGGCAAAGGCATGCTCTCTGCCGCAGTTTTCGGGGAAATCCTTGAACTCCCAGTTGACCCACAGGCCGGGCGTGGCTGCCGCCAGCGACAAAAACTCCTCGATGGAAGGCACCTTCGCGCCGGCAAACGCAGGCGAAAACCAGCCGCCTGCATCCAGCGCGCGGATTTCCTCCCACGTCATATCGCAGGTGTTGCCCGTGCCGTTGGTGGTGCGGTCCACCTTCGCGTCGTGCATCAGAAAAACGACGCCGTCCCGGGACATGTGAATATCCGTTTCAATCATATCCACGCCCAGCGCGATGGCGTGCCTGAAGCCCTCCATCGTATTCTCGGGCGCATGCCTGCGATCTCCCCGGTGTCCTGCCAGAATGATTTTTTCGTCCAGCTTCTTCATGTGTGCTCACTCTTTTTTTCATAAATCAATAGCCGTACATGCCGTCAAGCATTCTGCACGCGCAGCAGATTGGTGCTGCCGCTCACATCCAGCGGCGCGCCGGCGGTAATCACCACGCAGTCGCCCTCGCTGATCACATCAATATTGCGCGCGCAGTCGATCGCATGGCGGCACAATTCCTCCGTGGAGCTCTGCCGCAGCGCTTTCACGGGATACACGCCCCAGGACAGCGAAAGCTGATGATACGTCTTTTCATCGGGTGTAGCGCCGACAATGGGCTCAATCGGGCGGAATTTGGACAGCCCCCGGGCGCTTCGTCCCGTCATGGTCACCGTCAGGATGGCGCGGGCGCCCACATCGCGCGCCGTGGTGCACGCCGCATCGCAAATGGCGTTGGTGGTGTCGCTTTCGTCCATATCATGAGGAATGCCCGCGTATACGCCCATGGCAAAGGCATCATGCTCCGCCTGCTCGGCAATGCGCGCCATGGCCTGCACCGCCTCCACGGGATAGCGGCCATTGGCGGATTCGCCCGAGAGCATCACGGCGGAGGTGCCGTCAAACACGGCGTTGGCCACATCGGTGATCTCCGCACGGGTGGGGCTGCTGTCTCTTATACACATCTGACGCTGCCGACGAAGGCTTAGGT
>CAMGDO010000049.1 GCA_946042585.1 uncultured Clostridia bacterium | reverse complement strand
CTACACCTAAGCCTTCGTCGGCAGCGTCAGATGTGTATAAGAGACAGAACTGACCCAGCAATGGACCATTTATTCCTGCAATGCCAAGACCATGTCGCTGCAGAATAACAAGACCAAGTCGCAGTACAAGCTGACGCGGGATGAGGCGCAATGACGGAATTGACAAAACGCTACAACGATTATACACAGACTGAGCGCGACGGACGCCTTCCGGTGCTGGATGGCGCCCGCGCGCTGTTTGTATTGATTGTGGCCGGCTATCACATCTGGCAGCAGAGCTGGCTGACGCCCAGAATCACGCTGCCCGGCTTTAGTATGTCGCTTGATCCCCTGTTGCGCTCGGGCTATATGTGGGTGGATGCGATGCTGCTTTTGTCGGGTTTTTTGCTGTATCTGCCCTTTGCCGAGGCGCAGGAAAGGGGAAAGCCCTCGCCCGGCGTATGGCGGTTTTACAAAAAGCGGCTGCTGCGCATCGTGCCGTCGTATTATTTGTGCGTGCTGATCATGCTGCTGTTTGTGGCGCTGCCCGAGGGCAGCTATCGCAATGCCGACGGCACGCTGAATGCCTGGTATATGACACGCGATCTGCTGGCGCACGCCACCTTTACGCACACGCTGTTTCCCTTCAGCTATACGGGTTCGCCGCTCAATGGCGCGCTGTGGACGCTTGGGGTGGAAATGCAGTTTTATGCGCTGTTTCCGCTGGTGGCGCGCCTGTTTCGCAAAAAGCCGGCGCTGACCTATTCCATCATGGTGGCTGCTGCGTTTGTATACCGCGCGTGGGTGAAAACACTGCCCGATACGACGCTGTATTTCAATCAGCTGCCCGCGCAGCTGGATGTATATGCCAACGGCATGCTGGCGGCAGGCGTTTACAGCGCGCTCAAGCGCCGCATGAAGCCGGATCGCTGGACGCGCGCGCTGTTTACGGCGGTGCTGTGCGCGGCGGCCTTTGGCATGTGGACGCTGGTGCAGGCGCAGGCGGGAACCAACGGATATGAGAACATCCGCCTGGGGCAGATGAACCGGCGCTTTGGGTTCTCGGCGCTGACTGCGCTGCTTCTCATGGGATTGCTTTATGGCGCGCGTCCGGTGCGGCTGCTGCTTGGCAATCGGGTGACGCAGTTTCTCTCAGCCATTTCGTTCCAGTTCTATATGTGGCATCAGGTATTTGCCGTACAGCTGAAAAAATGGAATATCCCCGCTTCGGAAAGCGCCGAGCCCTGGCGCTATGATCCTGAGTGGCGCCTGCTGTATGTGCTTTTGTGCTTTGCAGGCGCGGTGGGGATTTCCGCGCTGGTCACTTATGTTTTTGAGCAGCCCATTGCCCGCCGCGGGCGGAGAAAACTGCAAAAAAGCGCCTGAATGCTGCAATTCTGGCAGTGCTGCCAGGAAAAACAAATGGACAAAGACGGCGCTGTATGCTATACTGCAAATAATTACGGAAGTGTTACAGCTTTTCGGAGGAGTCCTTATGCGAGATCGTAAGTACGCGTTTCATTCTATCCTTGCGGGGCTGCTGGCGTGGTGCCTGCTGCTTTCGTGCGCCTGGCCGGCGACGGCGCTGGAAGGCGAAGCGGATGCGCCCGTTACAGCGCGCAGCGGTGCGGCGGATGGCATGGTGCGCGTGTATCTGTCCTCGCTGGGCACCCCCTCCCAGCTGGATCTGACGGTCATCGGCAGCTATTCGCTGGATGGCACCCCGGACACGGCCATTCCCAGCGGCAGCACCGTGACTGTGCGCTTCAGCAGCACGAGCGGCGCGCTGACGCTGACCCGCAACGGCGTGACGCAGAATATGGGCTCGGAATTCCGGCTGCGCCGCCATGAAAGCACGGGAACAAACGGCGTAAAGATTGCGCAGGCCCGCCAGAGCGGCAATGTATATCCCGGCGATGTGCAGTTCAAGGTGGTGCAAAGCGGCTCTGCCTATAAGCTCTATACCATTGTGCATGTCTATATCGAGGACTATCTCTACGGCGTTTTGCCCTATGAGATGGGCAATTCGTCGCCGCTGGAGGCGCTCAAGGCCCAGTGCGTGTCGGCGCGTACCTATACGCTGCGCGCCATGCAGTCTTCCACCGCGCGCAGCTATGATGTGGTGGATACAACAAACGACCAGGTCTATAACGGCACGCCCTCGGGCAATGCCCGCTGCATGCAGGCGGTGGATGAGACGCGCGGTATTGTGGCCATGAACGGCACAGCCTTCACCGCGACCTATTACACGGCTTCCAATGGCGGACAGATTGAGGCGGTCAGCAATATCTGGGGTTCTTCCGGCTATGACTATATTGTTGTAAAGGACGACCCCTACGATTATCAGAACCGAAATGCAGAGGTGCGCTCTTTCTCGGTGGTGCGCAGCGGCGCGCAGAGCAATGTCACGCTGACGAATCTTTTGCTGGAGAAGGCAAAAAGAGTCTTTGGCGCAGCCAATATCACCATCCATTCCGTGGATGCGGTAACACCCCATACGCCGCGATATGCCGCGCCCAGCCGGCTGTATACCAAGCTGGACTTTGACGTGAGCGTTACTGCGGACGGCGTGCAGAAGAGCGGCACGCTGACGTTTGATATCTTCAGCGAGCTGGAAAGGCAGCTGGGCATGAGCATCAATGCCGACAACAACGAACTGTGGACGGTGACGCGCACGAGCACGGGCTATACGGTGCAGGCGCGGCGCTTTGGCCACGGAACGGGCATGAGCCAGCGCGGCGCTATGACCATGGCGGAGCTGGGCTATACCTACGATCAGATTCTGTCGTTTTATTATCCGGGCTGCGCGTGCGTTCAGCAGGTCTTCGTCCGCTCCATTCTCAGTGCGCTTGGAAGCGGCAAAAGCGAGCAGGTGCTGACGGCTGATACGCCAGTGGCGATTTCGCAGACGACGGCAGGCGCAGGCGTGGTGCAGGCGGTTAATTCCTCCCGGCAGGTGGCGCTGCGCGTATCTGCCAGCGCAGGCGGCGACATCATCACGGGCATTCCGCATGGCGCGACCGTAACGGTGCATGCCGCTGCGGGCGACTGGTATCTGATCACCTATGGCGTGCTGACGGGCTATGTGCAAAAGGACGGATTGACGGTGAGCGGAAAGATGGACGGGCAGACGCTTGCGTCCACCACGCTCAAGGCCTATGGCACAGTGAATAACGGCGGCTATCTGAATCTGCGCGCCGAGCCCAATACTTCCTGCAGCGTGCTGGCGGAGATTCCTTCCGGCACGGTGCTGCCGCTGCTGAGCATCAGCGATGGCTGGGCCTATACGCAGTTTGGCCGTCAGGACGGCTATGTGAGCATGGATTATATCATCCGTTCGGATACCTACACCGGCAGCGCGGCGGACGCGGATGCGGCAGGCGCGGAGGTGACGGCATTGGGCGGCACACCGCTGCGCCTGAGCGCCAGCACGCAGGGCTATTCGGTCATGCAGGTGCCGCAGGGCGCAACGGTGAAGATCAAGAGCGATGACGGCTCCTGGGCGCAGGTGTATTATGCCGGTATCACCGGCTATGTGCTCTCTGCCGCGTTGACCATGACGGGCACGGTGGTGGAAGAAATCCGCGATGTGCCGGGCGCAGGCGAACGGTATGCCGTGGTTGCGTCCACCGGTTCCTCGCTCAATCTGCGCGAAAGCGCCAGCATGAGCGCGGCGGTGATGACCGAAATGCCTCGCGGAGCAACGGTGATTGTGGAGTCCGCTGGCGCGTCTTGGTGCCGCGTGCGCTATCATGGCGCGGTGGGCTATTGCGTGACGCAGTATCTGGCGCTGGGCGAAGGCGGCGAGGAAAGCACGGACACACTGCTGACGGCCAGGGTCACAACAGAATCCGGCTCGCTCAATCTGCGCAAGAGCGCATCGCTGCAGGCGACGGTGCTTACCCGCATTCCGCGCAATACGATTGTGACAGTGCTGTCCCGCGGCAGCGAATGGTCGCGCGTCACCTATGCGGGCTATACGGGCTATGTGGTGAATACCTATCTGACATTTGGTGATTTCACCGTGCCTGATGATGGTACGGACGATACGCCGTCTGTGACGCCTACGCTGTCGCCTTCGGCAACAGCCACGCCCTCGCCTGTCGTTACGCCGTCTTCGGCACGCGTGACGACGGCATCCGGTTCTCTGAATCTGCGCAAGCGCGCGGATACAGGCGCAAGCATTCTCAAACGCATTCCGCAGTATACGATTGTGCCGGTGCTGAGCATCAGCGGCGCTTGGACACAGGTGACCTATGACGGCGCGACGGGCTATGTGATGAGCGCGTTCCTGACGTATATCTATGATAATACCTCCCAGATGCCTGCTGCGACACCTGCGCCCACGAGCACGCCGGATACCAAAACCTATGCGCGCGTGACGACGGAATCGGGCTCGCTGAACCTGCGCAGCCGCGCTTCCACCAGCGGCAGCCTGATCAGACGCATTCCGCAGAACGAAGTGATCGAGGTGCTGGAGCGGCTGGGTACATGGACGAAAGTGACCTATGAAGGCGATACAGGCTATGTGATGACGTCGTTCCTGACCTTCATTGATATCAGCACCTCCGTTCCCACGCCCACGCCAGCGCCGCAAGAAACCTATACCCGCGCACAGGTGACAACGCAAAAGGGCTCGCTGAACCTGCGTGAACGCGCTTCGAGCGGCGCAAGGGTGCTCACGACCATTCCGCAGAATACCATTATTAATGTGATTTCACGCGCAGGCACATGGACGCAGGTGCGCTATGGCAATCTGACAGGATTCGTGATGACGTCGTTCCTGACCTTCCTTAAGGAGGATACCGCAGGCACAGCGACCCCTGCGCCATCAGTGGACGGGGATACGCTTTATGCGAAGGTGACCACGAAAGAGGGCTCGCTGAACCTGCGCAAGCGCGCATCCGCCAGCGCCACGGTTCTCACCACCATTCCCCAGTATGAGGTGATTGAGGTACTGGAGAAGGGCACGGTGTGGACGCAGGTGTGCTACCTGAATCAAATGGGCTATGTGAAGACGGAGTTCCTGACCTTTATCACCACGCCCGCCACGCCGCAGCCCGGCGACAGCGGCATGACGACGCTCAATACCCCCATGGCGGTGAAAACGCTGCCCGACGGCGCGAGCATTGCGCTGCGCGCGGCATGCGATGAGAGCGCTGCGTCGCTGGCGGTGATTCTGCGCGGCGAATATGTGCTGGTGACGGCTGTCGGCACAGAGTGGTGCAGGGTGGATTATGACGGCATGACGGGCTATCTGCCCAGCCGGTATCTGGAATTGAAATGAATCAAGAGCTTCTGGAAAACGAAAGAATAGACGACCTGCAGCGGGGCGGCCTGCGCGTGATACAGCGCGCAGACGCCTTCCGGTTTGGCACGGACGCCGTGCTGCTGGCGGCTTTTGCCGCTGCGCGCAGGCGGGATCGGGTGTGCGATCTGGGGACAGGCACGGGGATTATTCCGCTGCTTCTTTATGCCCGGGAAAACACCATCACGGTGGACGCGATTGAGCTGCAGCCGGACATGGTGGATATGGCGGCGCGCTCCATGGCGCTCAATGGCCTTGCGGACGCGATTCGCGTTCGGGAAGGGGATCTTCGGGAAATCCGAACGCTGCTGCCGCATGCGCGGTATGATCTGGTGACGTGCAATCCGCCCTATGGCAAGGCGGGCGGTACGCTGCTCAATCCAGAAGAAAGCAAGCGCGTGGCCCGGCATGAGGGCAGCTGCGACATTGAGGATGTGGCGCGCGCGGCTGCATGGCTGTTGCAGAACGGCGGGCGGCTGTGCTGCGTGTTTCCCGCGCAGCGGCTGCTGGACCTGACATCCGCCATGCAAAAAAACCGCATCGCGCCCAAGCGCGTGCGGCTGGTACATTCGTATGTGGAGAAGGCGGCGCACCTGTGCCTGGTGGAGGGCATGCTGGATGCACGTCCGGGCATGACGGTGGAGCCGCCGCTGATTATTTATGGCAGCGACGGACAGTATACGCAGGAATTACGGCGTATTTACGGGCTGTGATGCGGCGGCACGCTGGCTGTGCGTGCGGATATACTGCGTAGGCGTCTGCCCGTAATACTGCTTGAAGGCGCGGTAAAATGTGCGCGGGCACTCAAAGCCGGCATTCATAGCCACCTCCAGCAGCGTCATGTCGCTTTCCATCATCACGCGCGCGGCATGCTGACAGCGCAGGGAATTGATGAATACTCCGGGCGAGCAGCCCAGCGTCTCGTTGAACAGGTGAGAGAACCGGCTTTTGCTGTAGCCGAACTGCTGGGACAGCGTTTCCAGCGAGATGGGCGACTGATAGTTGCTCTGCAGATAAATCAGCACATCCTTGATGACCCCTAGACTGCGGGAATCCGCCGCACGGGGCGACAGCCCCACCTGGGTGATGAGCATGCCCAGCAGCGTGTAGCTCAGTCCCCGTTTGGTTTCCAGACTGTAATCCGTCCAGCCGTCGCAGATCATATGCAGCAGCGTGCGGATTTTTTTGTTTTCGGTCACATTGCAGCAGTTGCTGCAAAACACATTGTCACGCAGCGTCTTTTGCAGGGAAGGCACAAAAGTGGTGGGGATAATCAGCACCGTCACATCGTTTTCCGTTTCGGTGCGGTAGGTATGCACCATATATCCCGATACGATGAGCAATTGTCCTGCCTGCACGCACACGATTTCGCCATCCAGCATGGCAATCAGCGCGCCGGAATGCACATAGACCATTTCGATGCTGGAATGAAAATGGGGGAAACAGCTGTCTCTTATACACATCTGACGCTGCCGACGAAGGCTTAG
>CAMGDO010000048.1 GCA_946042585.1 uncultured Clostridia bacterium | reverse complement strand
GATTCCTCTACGTCTCGTGGGCTCGGAGATGTGTATAAGAGACAGGGCTGGTGCCAATGGCAATGGCCAGGCTGTCGCAGCCCGTCGCAGTGGCGAATTCTTCCACTTCCTCGGGACGGGTGTAGGAAGAATCGGCGGCGGACACCTTCACGTCATCCTCCACGCCGGCCAGACGGCCCAGCTCGGCTTCGACGGTCACGCCATACTTATGGGCGTATTCCACCACCTTGCGGGTCTCTTCGATGTTCTTTTCAAACGGCAGATGGCTGCCGTCGATCATCACGGAGGTGAAGCCGCCGTCAATGCAGCTCTTGCAGGTTTCAAAATCAGGGCCGTGATCCAGATGCAGCGCGATGGGCAGGCCGGAGGTGGCAACAGCCGCTTCCACCAGCTTGACCAGATAGGTGTGATTGGCATAGGCGCGGGCGCCCTTGCTGACCTGCAGAATCAGGGGAGCCTTCTGGGCGGCAGCGCCCTCGACGATACCCTGAATGATTTCCATGTTGTTGACATTGAAAGCGCCGATGGCGTAACCGCCGTCGTAGGCCTTCTTGAACATTTCGCGTGTATTGACAAGCGGCATTTTAGGTTTCCTCCTCGTTTGTAATCGATACAGAATGTATTATATCACCTTACGCCGTCCGGCGCAATCATTTTTTGAAAATCACAAACTTGCTGGCCACATAATTGAACACCACCACCAGCACATTCATGACAAGCTTCACCCACAGATCGGCATTCAGCGCCGTATTTCTGAGCAGCATGAGACAGACATTGAACAGAAGAATATCAAAAAGCACAGCCGCCAGGATGCGGGAGGAAACAAACAGCCCCAATTCTTTCCACAGCCCGTTTTCCGCCGTGCGTTCGCTGCGGAATACATAGCGCTTGTTGGTAAAGAAGGCAAACGCCACCGACAGCACAAAGGCCATCACCTGCCCGGAATTGGCAATCAAAAGATATGCGCTGCTTCCGGGCGTGTAAGCCGTCAGGCCAAACATCTGCCGCCACAGATAATACGTTCCCCAGCTGACCAGTGTGGTCAGCACGCCAAAGATCAGATACATCACCAGTTCGCGCATTCTGGCCCGGTCGCGCAGCAGCGCCAATATCTTTCCCTTCATGTTTTTTTCGTCTCCATCCGTTCGTTTTTCAGCGTATCGCCGTCGTCTCCCCGCGCATAGGATGCCGACAGTATCTCAGAGAGTGATAGCGTTTTCACCTTGCCTGACCGATTGAGCACATATTCCACCGTGTCCGCGTGCAGCGCCACGATGGTCGCATTCATGCGCCGGATGCCTTTTTCATCCATCACCATCAGCAGAATTTTTCTGCCGTGCTCCAGCGAATAGCGCAAAAACCGCTCAACCATACTTTTCACCTATCTTATACACCCGCGTGCCGTCCATCGCTTCATAGACCAGCTCATAGAGCGCCGAAAGCTCCGTCTCATTCACCACAAGATTGCTGCGTTCATAGCTGCCCACCAGAATGTATGACACCCGGTATTTCTCCAGCACGTCTTCATTCTCAGAAGGCTTCGCATAAAACGCCCGGATATCCTGCTGCCGGCTTCCCGTATCATAGCCATGATAATACAGCCACAGATCGGGACCGCACACAATGCTGCGCCCTGCCAGCGCTGACACCGGATTGATATGCTGCGTCCAGCAGATGAAGGTGTCTCCAGTCTCCGTATTTTCCTCCACCCATTCTGCCAGCGCCACATCGCTGCGCGAGAACATCTGATAATCGCTCACACATTCCCGTGCAATGGACAGCGTGCCCGTCGCAAGGCAGGCTACAGCCGTCATTGCCGCCAGCACATAGCGCCCGCGCAGCCCCCTGAGGCGGTCAAACAGCTCCACCGCATATTCAGCCGCCAGCACGGCACTCAGCGCCCACCACACATAGAACAGCTTGTTGTTGTCATATTCATTTGGCTGGAAGATGATAAACTCTGATACCACAAAAATGACAAACGCGCCCGATGCAATGAAGCGCCGCCGCTGGTTTTTCTCGCACAACGACAGAATCAGCAGAATCAGCGGCAGGCCGATATTCTTGATCCAGAACCACAGATACCCGTCACGCATTCCGCTGCCGCCGGGGTTGTTGACCCAGTTGAACTGGAAATAAACAAACTGTCCGTTGCCGCTGGTATGCCGGAAGGTCCACCCGAACAGCTGCGGCGCTGCCAGCGCGCAGGCGGTAAAGCCATAGATCAGCCAGGGCTTCCATTTGCCGTGATGCAGCAGATCATACGCCATCCAGCCCGCGCTGAGCAGCCCCAGCGCCAGAAAAGAATGGGTGTGCAACAGCGGCAGCCCCCCCGCCATGACACCCAGCAAAGCCGTCTGGCGCACCGGCATACGGTTTTCCCGCCGCGCAGCACCGTCATATAGCAGATAAATACAGGGCAGCAGTATGCACCAGCCCCCCAGAAACGTGCGCTGCGGCACCATCATATCCACAATGATATTGCTCCAGCGCAGGTTATAATAGGACTGCTCCGCATGATTGGCCGGCGTCATATACCAGCCGTCAAGAATCGTTTCGAGACGCTCAAGCCAGGTGCCCGCCTGCAGAGAATTC
The DNA here is from genome assembly GCA_946042585.1 of uncultured Clostridia bacterium. Taxonomy (GTDB): domain Bacteria; phylum Bacillota; class Clostridia; order Christensenellales; family Aristaeellaceae; genus SFMI01. The sequence goes on along the minus strand of CAMGDO010000048.1, from coordinate 4,205 downwards.
TCGCTCTGCAGGTTTTCATTCAGCAGCGTGCCCAGGCTTTCACCCAGCATATCAATGCTGTACAGAAAGCCCAAGCCGCCGTTGATAAACAAAAACAGCGCGGCAATCACCACTGCGCGGCGGGATGTGGTCATCCGATCCGCCAGAATGAGATAGCCCGAAAACACCAGCGCCATCATCAGTGCGCCCGGCACCACCACGGCGCCCTGCAAATCCATGCCAAAAAGCATGAACGACGTGGAAAAGCTGTCCATCAGGAAAGGATATGTCAGCCGCTCGCCCGGGAAAATGCTGTAATCCGCCGGGAACGCGGCATTGCGCAGGCTCGTGATAATCCCCAGATGCAGCGGCAGATCGCCGTAGGTGCTCTGCCCCACATGCAGCGTACCGTTTACCTGACGCAGGCAATGCGTATACTGCAGATATCCTCCCAGCACGCTCAGCGGCAGCGCCGTGCATCCCATCAGAATCAAAAACTGCCTGTCCTCCCGCGAAAACGACCGCACACGCGCATTTCTGTCGCGAAAATGCCAGACAAGCACCGTTGCGATCGCCAGCGGAATCAGCGCCAGCATATGACACAGCACAGAAAAGCTCAGCGCCATCGCCAGCAGCGCCGGCAGCCACATCATCAAAAGAATACCAAGACACAAGCCAAGCCAGATGCGCACCTGCACACGCTGGGATGGCAGCAGCGCGCGGGTCATGATACATCCCGCGCACAGATAAACAAGCAGATACAATAACGCCAGCACGCGCGTTCTCCTTTCGTCCGTTCAGAAAGTCGATCATAATAATTATAATAGCATCCGCAGAAAAAGGCAAACAAAACCCCTATGTGTTACAATTTTCCCCCGCCTGCGCGCATGTTTTTTTGCCGGTGCAGGCACAATAGACGATGGCTTCGCCTTGACGCGCCGGAGCAAACGTGGTATCCTGTGAACCGATCATCAAAAGAAATCAAGAGGTGCTTCTTATGAAAATCGCGATTGCCAACGATCATTCCGCCCTCGAACTGAAAAAGGAAATCATCGCGCTGCTCACCGAAATGGGCCATACCTACCAGGACTTTGGCACCTATGAGTCCGTCAGCTGCGATTATCCCATATATGCCGCCCGCGCTGCGCATGCCGTGGTCAACGGAGAATGTGATTACGGCATCCTCATCTGCGGCACAGGCATCGGCATCGGGATTGCCGCCAACAAAATTCCCGGCGTGCGCTGCGCGCTGTGCCATGATCCGCTGTCAGCCGAATTGACCCGCCAGCACAATAACGCCAACATGCTCTCCATGGGCGCGCGCATCATCGGGCCGGAGCTTGCCAAGGCCATTGTGCGCACCTTCCTGACCACCGAAACCCAGGCCACCGAGGGGCGCCATGCCCGCCGGGTGGAAATGCTCAGCGCACTGGAGCGCGGCGAAGCGCTCGAGTGACATTCCCTGCAAAGAAGAGAGGCGCGCGATGAATCCGACTTCCCGACGCTGCGCAGCATTTCTGGCGTTGTATTACGGCGTCAACGCGCTCTACCAGGGCTATATCTCCAAATACTTCCAGCAGCTTGGCGTCAGCGATTATGAGCTGATGTTGCTGCTGGTTTCTTTTCCCCTGATGGCGCTGATCTTTCAGCCGCTTTGGGGCATGCTCAGCGACCACGCACGCAGCAAAAACGCTGTGCTTCTGCTCATCACCGGCGTTTCCTGCGCGTTGATTCCCTTCTATTCACGCATGCCCGCCTTTGGCTGGCTGCTGGCGCTCAGCTGCGCTTTCTCCGCCTTTTATACTGCCATTCAGCCGCTGGGCGACAGCCTCGTTCTGCAATCGCTGCAAAAGGCAAACGCCCCCTATTGTCCGGTACGGCTGCGCGGCTGCATATCCTTCGCCATTGTCAATCTGTCTGCCGGCTATGCCCTGCGCGGCAGCTATCAGACCGTTCCGCTGCTTGTCAGCGCGGGGCTTTTTTTGCTGTTTGCCGCCGCGTGTTTTCTGCCCCGCTGCGAAAAGCAGCCCGATACCCGTCCTGCTCGCTTTTTTGATACGCTCAGAACCCCCTATATGCTGCCCCTGCTGGCGCTGCTGATGCCTCTGCAGCTGGCCATGGGGTATTTTTACAGCTATTTCTCCCTGTATTTCACCGCGCTTCAGGGCGGCAGCAGCAGCCTGCTGGGGCTTGCCTATTTTCTTTCTTCCGCCAGCGAGATTCCCTTTCTGCTGCTGGGAGACCGTCTGTATGAGCGCCATGGCGCCGGACGGCTGATGCTCGTATCTGCCGCCGCGCTGGCCTTGCGCTTTGCGCTGCTGGGCTTCACGAGCCATGTGATCATCGCTCTTGCCAGCCAGCTGCTGCATGGTCTTGGCTTCATTGTGATGACCGTCTGCATGGCCAAATTCGTCAGCCGCGCCGTGCCTGAAAGCCTTCGCGCCAGCGGTCAGACGGTTGTGTCGGTCGTTGGCTTTGGGATCTCGCGCGTGTTTGGCGTGCTGGGCGGCGGTCTCATCAGCCACAGGCTGGGCATTCCCGCCGGATTTGTGATGATCAGCGGCGTATGCCTTCTGTCGTTTTTGTGCGCAGCGCCGTATTTCCTGCGCCGTCCTCCGCTGACAGATGCGTAAATTGTTATACTTTGGTTTGTTATTTTTATATTTTGTTTGTATTATATAGTATTCAGCACTTTATTCAACAATTCAGTTCACAGTGCATCCGCTGTGTTTATTTACCACGCATCTGCCCCCTGTCACCGGCAATACTAGCACCGGTGATCGCATGTGACCGGAATGAAAAGACTTATCGGTCTGCCCGTTATCCTGCATGGCGAGCAGGTTGGCTCCATCATTCGGGGCGTGGTCAGTCAGGACGGCAGGCGCCTGCGCGGGCTGGTTTTGCGCGACGGGCTACGCATCTCGCGCTGGCTGGATGCAGACAGCATCGAAATGCTGGGACGGCTGGCTGTGATCAGCCGTCAGAAGCCCTCGCGCATGCCGAAAAACGCCGCCTACCGTCTGTTTCGCGTGACGGATGCAGACGGTCTGCGCGTTGGCGTCGTCACGGATGTGATGCTGGATGAAAACACGCTGCGCGTGACGGCGCTGGAAATCTCCTCCGGGCCGCTGGATGACCTGCTCAACGGGCGTTTTTTCGCTACGGCGTTCGACGTGAAATCCAGCGGCGCCACAGGCCATGTGACGATCCCCTGCAGGCAAAACTGAAAGGAGGAACCCGCCATGAAACTCTACTGCTGCATTCTCTCTGGCGCCATTGGCTATGCCATGGGCACGCGCATGGGATTGATGCGCCGCTGCGCCCTGCGTTCAGCCCGCAAGATGAAGCGCATTCTGTGCAGAAAGCTGGGGCTGTAAGGATGTTCGCCCTTCGCGGCGAGAAGTACGCGCTGCCGCGCAGGATCCGGCTGATCCTCACGGCAGCCGCCGTGGCGCTCGTGCTCTTTATCTTCCGTGCTGCCTTTTCGCAGCTTCTGCTGCAGGTGCTGTTGGCCGTGCTGCTGGCCTGGTCGGCGCGCCCGCTGTGCGCGCTGCTTGAACGCCGTCTGCCTGCCGGTCTGTCCGCCTTTCTGTCGCTGATTTCCTTTCTGCTGGCGCTGTCGCTGCTTTTGGTGCTGCTGTTGCCGCAGCTCATCAAGCAGGGCGCGCAGGCGGTGGGCGCCGTCCCCTATCTGTTGGAGCTGATACAGCAGGTGATCGACCGCATTTCCCAGTCGTCGCTGGCGCAGCAGTTTGATCTCTCCTTTGCGTCCTCGCAGGAGCTGCTTCAAAAGGCCGCCTCCGCGCTGCTGGGCGCCGCGCCCCGGGCCATGCAGAAAATCGCCGCCACAGGCTCCAGCCTCATGCGCATGTTTCTTTCGCCCGTGCTGGCCTTTTATTTTCTGCGCGATCGTGAATCCTTCTGTTTTCAGCTGTCGCTGGTCATTCCCATCCGCTTCAGGCGGCGGATTCTGACGGCTCTGCGGGAAATGCGCCGCGAAATCGCCGGTTATTTTCGCGGACAGCTGCTGGTCAGTCTGGCGGTTGCGCTTTTGACCGCTCTGGCACTTTTGCTGGTGGGAGTACCGGCCTGGCTTTTATTGGGCATTGTCATGGGCATATGCGATCTGATTCCCTATGCCGGCCCATATCTGGGCGCCATTCCCATTCTATTGTTCTCCATTCCGCAGGGATTGTATACGGTGATCTGGGCGGCGATTGCCATCG
>CAMGDO010000047.1 GCA_946042585.1 uncultured Clostridia bacterium | reverse complement strand
GCATCGCGCCCGCTGATCTGAAGATCGGCGCCATTCTGATTGGCGATACCAGCGACATGGGCTTCAACTACAGCCACATGGTGGGTCTGCAGGAAATGGCCAAGGTCTTCGGCATCAGCGAAGATCAGATCATCCTTCTGGAAAACGTGGCGGATGACAACCATTGCTCCGACGCCATCAACGAGCTGGTGGCCAACGAGTGCAACGTGATCATCGGCAACAGCTGGGGCTTCCAGACCTACATGATGGAAGCGGCCACCCGCTATCCGGATGTGTATTTCTGCCATTACAGCGGTCTGCTGAGCAACGACACCAACTTCTGCCGTTTCAACGCCCGCAACTATCAGACCCGCTATCTGCAGGGCATCGCTGCCGCGCTGCGCAGCCAGACCGGCAAGCTGGGCTATGTGGCCGCCTTCAAGAACGCTGAAAACAACGTCTCCCTGAACGCTTTCGCGCTGGGCGCCCAGAGCATCAACCCCGATATCGAAGTGTATGTCAAGTACACCAACAGCTGGTATGATCCTGCCGGCGAATCCGCTGCTGCCAACGCCCTGATCGACCTGGGCTGCGACGTGCTGGGTCAGTATGTGAACACCACCGGCCCGCAGGTGGCTGCGCAGGCGCGCGGCGTGTGGGGCCTGGGCTCTGACGCCGACATGACCGAGTTTGCTCCCGACGCGCATCTGTTCGCCGTGTGCATGAACTGGGGCGCCATCTACACCACCGTGATGAAGACCATTATCGACGGCACCTTCTGCGGCGGCCTGATCTATGGCGACGTGGCGGACGGCACCCTGTACATGACGCCCTACAGCAAGAACATTGCCGAGGGCACCGAGGAAGCCATCCAGGTCGTGTGGGACAAGATGGTCGCCGGCGAATGGGATGTGTATCAGCAGGATGTGTATGACAATCAGGGCAACCTGATTCCCGCCTCCACCTTCACCGATGATTATCTCTACTCCGGCATGACGGATCTGCTGGTCAAGGGTGTTTACGAAAAGTAATGCTTGATCTTGTCAGGGGCTCGGCAGAAATGTCGCGCCCCTGATTTTGCTGTTTATTATCCTTGCGTCATTTGGGAGGATCTTCCGACATGAAAGTGATTGAGAACCGCGATTATTCCCGGCTGATTGCAGCCGCCATGCAGCGTATTCCCTGCGATCTGACCATTCTGAACGTGAAGCTGGTCAATGTGCTCACGGGCGAAGTGTACCCCGCGTCGGTGGATGTAAAGGACGGCGTGATCGTTCATGTGCAGAGCGGCGAAGTATGCGATTCCCGCAGCGAAAAGGTCTATGACGGCAAGGGGCGCTACCTGCTGCCCGGCTATACCGAGATTCACATGCATGTGGAATCCTCCATGCTCACCCCCGAAAACTTCGGCCGCGAGGCCATCCTGCACGGCACCACCACGGCGGTGGTTGACCCTCATGAAATCGGCAATGTCAGCGGCATGAAGGGCATCGCCTATATGGTGGAGAGCGCCCGCAGGTCGCCTGTGCGCCAGATCAACATGGCGCCCTCCTGCGTGCCGGCGGATTCCGAATTTGAAACCGTCCCCTATCCCGTGCGTGCGCCCGAAATGGGCCGCATGCTGGATATGGAGGGCGTATACGGCATTGCCGAGGTGATGGACAGCAATGCCGTGATTGAAGACAGGGAATTCATGCGCGGCATTCTGGAAGAAGGCCGCAAGCGCAATGTGCCCATTCAGGGACATTGCTTCGGCGCGCGCAGCCGCGGCATGAGCGCCTACCGCCTGTCGGGCGTCCTCAACACCCACACGGTCATGACGGGCGACGACGTGCGCGAGTGCCTGCGCATCGGCATGCACGCCAATATGCAGTCCTCCTCTCTTTCCACCATGTTCGGTCTCAAGGGCATGCTGGAAGGCATTGAGGGCATGCGCTACACCGATTTTCTGTCCGTCTGCACGGACGACGTGCATGCCAAGGACATGCAGCAGCGCGGGCATATCAACGCCATTCTCAAGCAGCTGCTCGCGTGCGGCGTGGAGCCTGTGGACGCTATCCGCTACTGCACCTATAACCCCGCGCGGGAGACGGGCTTTGAGGATCTGGGCGCCATCGCGCCCGGCTTTGTGGCCGATATGCAGCTGGTGGAGGAGCTGGACGGACGCGATCCCTCGGCGGTGTTCGTGGCGGGCGAGCAGATGGTGGAAAACGGAAAGCTCCTCTTGCCCGAAACGGAAGCTCCCGAAAGCATTCCCTTCAGCGACACGGTGAACCTGCGGGAAATCACAGCCGAGGACTGCCGCCTGAAGGTGGACTGCGCGCACGCGCAGTTCCCCGTGGTGGATTGCTCCAGCGGCAACCGCGTGGCCTTCTCCGCCCGGTGGGAGGAGCTGCCTGTCCGGGACGGATATCTGGATATTTCCGATAACGCGGCGGACTGCTGCGTTGCGGTGTTCAATCGCTTTGGCCGCGATGTCAAATGCATTGCCGTATACCGGAACTTCGGCCTGCGCGAGGGCGCCATGGCCACCACCATTGCACACGACTGCCACAATATCATCGTTGCCTACCGCGATCCCGAGGACGCAGCCACGGCCATCAACCGTCTGCGCGAAACGGGCGGCGGCATCGTGGCGGTGAAGAATCATCAGGTATATGGCGAGGTGCAGCTGCCCGTCGCCGGTCTGATGAGCGTAAAGCCCTGCCGTGAACTGGTGCAGGAGCTGGATGTGCTCTCCGAACAGCTCAAGGACCTGTGGACGGAAAAGAACCCCTCGCTGCTCAAGCTGTCGCTGCTGGCGCTCACTGTGATGCCCGGCATCGCCATCACGGATACAAGTCTGGTGGACGGCGGCGCGCGCGTCAAGCTGCCTGCCTTCAGGAGGATGGATTCCTAATGGAAAACAACGTACAACACGCCTCGGAATATGCCGTGCGCGTGCGCCACTGCACCAAGACCTTCGGTCGGGTGGTGGCCAATGACGATGTGCATTTTGATCTCAAATGGGGCGAAATTCACGCGCTGCTGGGCGAAAACGGCAGCGGAAAGACCACGCTGGTGAATATGCTGGCGGGTATCTACCAGCCCGATTCGGGCAGTATTGAGGTGGACGGGCAGGAGGTTATGATCGCCTCTCCCAAGGACGCCTATCATCTGGGCATCGGCATGATTCATCAGCACTTTATGCTGGTGGATGTGCTCACGGCGCTTGAAAACATCGTGCTGGGGCTCAGAGGCAGCGTGCTGATGAACCGCCGCAAGGTCGCCGCGGATGTGCAGCGTATCTGCGACCTCTACGGCTTCCGCGTACGCCTGGAGCAGAGAATCTGCGATATGTCGGTGTCGGAAAAGCAGACGGTGGAAATCGTCAAGGCGCTGTACCGCGGCGCGGAAATCCTGATTCTGGACGAGCCCACCGCCGTGCTGACCCCGCAGGAAACGGAGCGGCTGTTTGCCATTCTCAAGTCCATGAAGGCGCAGGGCAAGGCCATCGTGCTCATCAGCCACAAGATGAAGGAGCTCTTCGCCGTGGCGGATCGCATCACCATCCTGCGCAAGGGCGCCTACATCGACGAGATGGATATGAAGGACGCCACGGTGGAAAAGCTCACCAGCGATATGGTGGGTCGCTCCGTGAATCTGGATGTAAGCTGTACGCCAAGCGAAAAAACCAGGGAGCTCATGACGGTGGAACACCTGAGCGTCAGGACAGCAGACGGCGTGGCGGCGCTCAGCGACGTATCCTTTGAGCTGATGGGCGGCGAAATTCTGGGCGTGGCAGGCATTGCCGGCAGCGGTCAGAAGGAGCTGTGCGACGCGCTGGCCGGGCTGATTCAGCCCGACACGGGCAGCATTCTTCTGAAGGGGAGCGACGCGCATGCCGGAAATGCGCACATCGCCTATGTGCCCGAGGATCGTCTGGGCGTGGGGCTTGTGCCCGGCCTTGGCATGGCGGACAACATCATGCTGCGCTCCTTCCGCAAAAGCGGCAGCTTCCTGCTGGATCGGAAAACGCCGGCGAAAACGTGCGAAGAGATCATCCGCGAGCTGGATGTATCCACCCCCGATACCAAAACGCCTGTAAGGCGGCTGTCCGGCGGCAATGTGCAGAAGGTGCTGCTGGGCCGCGAAATCCACGAAAACCCCGATGTGCTGATCACGGCCTATCCCGTGCGCGGTCTGGATATCGGCGCGTCGCGCACGGTATATGAGCTGATGAATCAGCAAAAGGAGCGCGGCGCAGGCGTATTGTTTGTGGGCGAGGATCTGGATATGCTCATGGGGCTGTGCGACCGTGTCATGGTGCTGTGCAACGGCAGCGTGGCAGGCATTGTCAACCCCCGCGAGGTAAGCAAAAACGAAATCGGTCTGATGATGATGGGCAACCGGGATGGAAAGGAGGCGCAGGGACAGTGAAGCAGCAGGTTCGATATCGGGTGCGCCGCGTTCTCACGGCGATTGGCATCGTGCAGCTGGCGATGCTGCTGTTCGTTCCGCTGTGCAGCGATGCAGCCTTCGCCGCTGCGGCGGTGCGTCTTTTGCCGGGGCATGCGCTGGCGGTGTTTCCCTTTGCGGCGCTTGCGCTGTGCGCAGCCGCCGCCGTGGTTCCCTCCATTCGCAAAATCAACAGCCAGATCATGAGCTATGTGCAGCTGACTGCGCATGTGCTGCTGATTGTGTGCCTGCTGGTGCTTTCCTGGCTGTGCGTATGCAGCGCGCCCGCCATGCTGACGGCGTTTGAAGCAGAGCGCGTCCGCTTTTCCATGGCAGGCTATGGCATGATGCTGCTCAGCGGCATCTGCCTTGCCATCACGCTGCGCATCCGGCTCAAGGCCGTCGTCAAGCGCGATGCCATGCCGCTGTGGCGCGCCATGCTGGTGCGCGTGGCTGCCATTGCGGCGGCTGTGCTGCTGAGCATGCTGATGATTCTGATGATCGGCTATGACCCGCTGGCGGTATTCCGCCAGATCATCAAGGGCTCGGTGGGCAGCCGCACGGCGCTGACCATCACGCTGGAGCGCAGCGTGCCGCTGGTGATGACGATGCTGGCGGTGGTCGTGTCCTTCCGTCTGCATTTCTGGAACGTAGGCACAGGCGGTCAATTGACCATCGGCGCGATCTGCGCGTCCTTCTTTGCCTATCATTATGCCGATGCCATGCCGCACGGCGTGCTGATTGCGGTGATGTTTGTCGCCGCAGCCATCGGCGGCGCCCTGTGGGCGATGCTGCCTGCGCTGGCAAAGATCAAATGGGGCACCAGCGAAACGCTGTTTGCGCTGATGCTGAACTATATTGCCACCTATCTGGTGCAGTTTCTCCGCCGCGGCCCGTGGGAGGATCCGATGATGCCCTCCTTCGGTCAGTGCCGGATGTTCCCCGCCAATGCGCGCCTGACAATGATTCTGGGCGTATCCTCCGGCTGGATTGTGGCGCTGGTGCTGCTCTTGCTGGTGACGCTGTATCTCAAATACACCCGCCACGGCTTTGAAATCACCGTTGTGGGCGAGCAGAGCCGCACGGCGCAGTATGTCGGCATCAATGTCCGCCGCGTCATTCTGCGCACCGTGCTGATTTCCGGCGCGATTGCCGGCATGGCGGGCATGCTCAAGATCTGCGGCGCAGACTTCAAGCTCAATGAAACCATTGCCGGCGACGTGGGCTTCAGCGCCATCACCATTTCCTGGCTGTCCAAGCTCAATCCCCTCACCGGCACGCTGGTGGCCGTGCTGTTCAGCGCGCTCAACAAGGGCTGCGAGAGCCTGTCCATGTCCACCACCCTGCGCGTGAACGGCGTGAGCATTCCCTCGGCGTCCGCCACGGTGATTGTGGGCATCCTCCTGCTGTTCGTGCTGGGCTGCGAATTCTTCATTAATTACCGCGTTGTGCTGCGCAAATCCAGGCAAGGGAGCGTGAGCAAATCATGACACTGTATGTGGTTATCGCATTGATGGCCGCCGGCATCCAGGCAGGCGCTCCGCTGCTGCTGGCCACGCTGGGCGAGATTCTGACGGAGAAATCCGGCAGCCTCAATATGGGCGTGGAAGGCACCATGGGCATCGCCGCCGTGGCAGGTCTGGCGGTGGGCTTCTATACGGGCAATGTCTATCTGACGCTGCTGGCAGCGATAGGGGTGGGCATGCTGGTGTCCATCGTTTACAGCTTCCTCACGGTCACGCTGAAGGCCAATCAGCTGATTACGGGTCTGAGCATTTCCATTCTGGGCGGCGGCGTGTGCAATATGATGGGCGCGCTCATCAACAACGCCGCCAAGGCAAACAAGACCACCGCGCGCCTCAATGACAGCGTGATGCGCCTGTATATGGGGCTGGACAAGGGGCTGACCGTGCCGGGCAGCGGGGAAATTCCCTTCAGCGTTTACTGGGACAAGTTCCTGTACGGCATCAACTTCTTTGTGATCATCGGTATCGTGCTCGCCGTGGCCATGCATTTCTATTTCCGCCGTACCCGTTCGGGGCTGAATCTGCGCGCCGTGGGCGAAAACCCGCAAACGGCCGACGCCATGGGCATCAATGTGTCGCTGTACCGCTATGCGGCCTCCGGCGTGGGCGGTGCGCTGATGGGTCTAGCCGGCCTGTTCGTGTGCATGAATGTGGGCGGCAAATGGGAATACAACCTGATCAACGGTCAGGGCTGGCTGGCTGTGGCGCTGGTGATTTTCGCCTACTGGAGCCCGCTGCGCGCCATCTGGGGCTCTTTCTTCTTCGGCGTGCTGCTGCGGCTGTATCTGCATGTGAGAATCCCCTTCCTGCCCACCTACTGCGAGCCCTTCCTGATGATGCTGCCCTATGTCGTCACCATCATCGCCCTGATTATCTCCTGCCGGAAAAACTCCCGGCACGACGCGTCGCCCGCCGCCTGCGGCAGCAACTTCTTCCGGGAAGAGCGCTAAACCCGTTCGCAGGCAGCTCCTGTA
>CAMGDO010000046.1 GCA_946042585.1 uncultured Clostridia bacterium | reverse complement strand
ATTCCTCTACGTCTCGTGGGCTCGGAGATGTGTATAAGAGACAGGATCCAGCTTGTTTCCCGTGCCCAGGCAGCACAGAATGGGCGTACCCGCCGCGCGCGCGCATTCAATCAGTAAAAGCTTGCTCGATACCGTGTCGATGGCGTCAATCACATAATCAAACGCCGAAAAATCAATCTGAGCCGCCGTCTCCGCATCAAAAAACAACGCCCGCACGGCGATCCCGCACTTTGGATTGATATCCAGCAGCCGCTCCCGCACGGCCTGCGTTTTGGGCTTCCCCACCGTTGAGCGCAGCGCCACCACCTGCCGGTTCAGATTTGTTTCGCTCACCGTGTCGTTATCCACCAGCGTCAGACGTCCTACGCCTGCGCGACACAGCGCTTCCGCGCAGCTGCCGCCCACGCCTCCCAGCCCGAACACCGCCACATGCGCCTGTTCAAGCCGCGTCATCGCCTCTTCTCCCAGCAACAGCAGCGTTCGCTGCTTCCAATCATTCCCGCTCATCGCTTTCCTCCATCGCGCTGCGGCGCAGTTGCCGACAGAATGCCGACGTATTTCGCATTGGCCTGCAACAGCACTCTGGCGCATTCGCGCGCCGTCGCACCCGTTGTGCGTACATCGTCCACCAGCAGAATGCGCAATCCCTGCACGTTCATGCGCACGGCAAAGGCTCCCTGCACGTTTTTCATGCGCCCTTCACGGTTCAATTGTGTCTGCACCCGGGTTTCGCGGATGCGTTCGAGCGCCTCCAGCACGGGCAGCCCCATGCGGGGCGCAGCCGCACGCGCCAGCAGCGCAGCCTGATTGGCGCCACGCATGCGCTGTCTGTGTCTGTGCAGCGGCACCGGCACCAGCGCGTCATACCGGTATGCCGGCGTGCAGTCCGCCATGCCTGCCGCCAGAGCATCGGCGGCTTCATCGCAGTATTCATATTTGAGCGCCATCACCAGCGTCCGGGCTATGCCGCTGTGACGATAGGCTGCATACCCTTCCTGCAAGCCCTCAAGACCGCCCGACGCGCAAAAAGCGCAGTTGCCGTGCGCATCCAGCACGCTCATGCATCGCATGCACACGCCCTCGCGCAGCCGCAGCTTCATCAGCTGTTCGCGGCAATCGGGACACAGACAGTCCTTCTCCTGCGCGCGGCGCGGATCTGCGCAGCCCAGACAGCAGGCCGCCCGGGGATAGAGCATATTCTGAATCGCCTGACGCCACCTCATGCGTCTGCCCCCGGCACTTCAGTCAGCCGCTGGCACAGCGCCGTATAACGCCGGGCAATGTGATTATTGTTCACCATCGACACAATGGCGTCCTCCCGTCCCACCAGCACCACCAGCTCTTTGGCGCGCGTCAGCGCGGTGTAAAACAGATTGCGCGTCAGCAGCATGGGCGGGCCGCCCACCACCGGCATCACCACGCAGGGAAACTCGCTGCCCTGGCTCTTGTGCACGGAAAGGCAATAAGCCAGCTCCAGCTCCTCCAGCATGGCGTATTCATACAGCGCCGTGCGGTCGTCGTCAAAGAGCACCGTCAGCGTTTTTTCCTGCTCATCCACGCTGAGCACCATGCCCATATCGCCGTTGAACACGCCCTTTGACTCTTTGCCGCTGCCATCCACCCATTCCAGCTGATAGTTGTTTTTGATGTGCATCACCTTGTCGCCCCGGCGGAACACCTTGTCGCCATATGCAATCTCCCCGCGGTCATGCGCAGGCGGGTTGAGCGCCTCCTGCAGCAGGTGATTCAGCGCCACAACGCCGCATGCGCCCTTGCGCGTGGGCGCCAGCACCTGAATGGCGTGCAGCGGATCGCCCGTGCCCAGATATTTGGGCAGGCGCGTGCGGCAAAGCTCCACGATATCGCGCGCGGCAGCCTCCGCTCCGGGCATGCGCTCAAAGAAGAAATTGCTCGCTTTCTGATTGAGCACCGGCATTTCGCCATGATTGATGGCGTGCGCGTTGCGCACAATCAGGCTGCTTTCGCTCTGACGGAATATTTCGCTCAGCCGCACGGAGGGCACCGCTGCGCTGCGCAGGATATCGCCCAGCACGTTGCCCGCGCCCACGGACGGCAACTGATCCGCGTCGCCCACCAGAATCAACCGCGCCCCATGCGGCAGCGCGCGCAGAAAGGCGCGCATGAGATAGACGTCCACCATGGACATCTCATCCACAATCACGCAGGTGCAGTCCAGCGGATTCTCTTCGTCGCGTGTGAAGCTTCCTTCCTCGCCGCCATACTCCAGCAAACGGTGCAGCGTGCACGCCTCCTTCCCGGTGGCTTCGCTCATGCGCTTGGCCGCGCGCCCCGTTGGCGCCGCCAGCAGCACGCTTTCCGAATCCAGAAGCGACAGAATACAGTTGATGATCGTCGTTTTTCCCGTGCCGGGGCCACCGGTGATCACCAAAAGCCCCCGCTGCGCCGCCATGGCAATGGCCTGCCGCTGCGTGAGCGAGAAGGAAATGCCGTTTGCGCGCTCAAAGGCGCGGATCTGCGGCTCCACCGCAGCGCGCATCATGGTCTGCGCGGCGTTTTGCACTTCGTGCAGGCGGCGGGCAATTTCCGATTCCGCCTGCCACAGCTGCGGCAGAAAAACGCCTTCCACATCGTCTATCATATAGCAGCGCAGCTTGCGCGACAGCAAAAGCGCCGTCAGGTGCATTTCCAGCAGCTGCGGCTGCACGCGCAAAAGCCGTCCGGCCTGCTGCAAAAGCTCCTCCCGGGGCAGATAGGTATGTCCCGAGCCTGCCGCCGCCTCCTGCAGCGCATAAATCAAGCCGGCGCTCAGGCGGTTTTCGCTGTCCGCAGCCACGCCCATTGACAGGGCGATGCGGTCTGCCGTCAGAAAGCCCACGCCCTCCACATCCTCCACCAGCCGGTAGGGATTCTCCTGAATGACATCCCGGGCGCGGTTGCCGTATACCTTGCTGATTTTCACCGCCAGACCGGGCGACACCCCATAGGTCTGCAAAAACACCATGGTCTGCCGCGTGGCATACTGTTCCTGATAGCTCTGGGCAATCTGCTGTGCGCGCTTGGGGCCAATGCCCGCCACCTCCGTCAGCCGGTGCGGCTGTTCGATGAGCACATCCAGCGTTTTCAGGCCAAATTCCTGCACGATCAGCCGGGCCGTGGCGGGGCCCACGCCGCGAATCAGCCCCGAGCTCAGATAGCGCTCGATGCCAAGCAGAGTGGAAGGGAGGAGAATCTCACACGAAGACGCCTTGAACTGCTTGCCGTACTGGGGATGCTGCACCCATTCGCCGGCAAACACAGCCTGCTCTCCGGGCGCAGTTTCCGGCATGATGCCCACCACCGTCGTCTCCGTGCGTCCTGCATGCACCTGCAGCACTGTATATCCGTTTTCCTCATTGCGAAACAGTGTTTCGCCGATTGTTGCACGCAGTTCTTCCATCAGTCTTCCTCGTGGTTTTCTCTGTTCCAAAGCCCGTAGCGCCTATCGTCGCGCAGCGCAGTGAGCAGATATTCCCGCGCGCGCGGATACCGCCGCGACAGGTCATTGAGCAGCTCCTTGATTTCCTGGCGGGTGGTATGCCCGTCCGCCGGGCAGGGGTTTTTCACCACCGGCACGTTCAATTTGTTCGCCACATGGATCACCTCGCGCTCGGGCACATATACCATGGGTCTGATCACCGCCACACTCTGCCTATCCAGGCGGGTCATGGGATGAAAGGTGTGCAGCCGTGCTTCATACAATATGCTCATCAGCAGCGTTTCCTCCACATCCTCCCGATGATGGCCCAGCGCCAGCTTGCTGCAGCCCTGCTGTGCCGCCATGCGCAGCAGCGCGCCGCGCCGCAGCCGCGCGCACAGCGCGCAGGGGTTTTCTTCCCTGCGCACCTCAAACAGCTGATGAATCAGATCCGTTTCCTCGACCAGATAGGGCACGCCAAGCTCGCCGCACAGCGCCCGGATGGGCGACACATCAAAGGGCTCGCCTGTTTTCAGCGTCACAGCCACCAGATCAAAGGGCTTATTCTCAAAGCGGCTGTATACCGCCAGCGCCCGCAGCAGCACCAGGCTGTCCTTGCCGCCCGAAACACCCACCGCCACGCGGTCTCCGCGCTCGATCAGGCCAAAATCCTCATCCGCCCTGCGGATATCCCCCAGCAGCCGTTTCATCGCGTCCTCCCCGCCCTTTAGTCTTCTTATTATAGCATATCGCGGATAAGCCGCCAAATGATTTTTCCCTGGCGCAGAAAAACGCCGCTCTTCGCGCTATATTACGCAGAAATCGCGCATAATTCAAAAAAAGCGCTTGCTTTTACGGAATATTTGTGCTATTATCTTTTGTGCTGGTCTATATGAACAGCGTGAACACTTACAGGAGGCGAAGAAAGTGCCGAACATTCAGTCCGCTAAGAAACGCGTGAAGGTGAGCGCTACCAAGAATCTGCGTAACCGTATGGTGAAGAGCGGTGTGAAGACCTCTGTCCGCAAATTTGCCGCGGCCGTGAACGAGAGCCCCGAGGCTGCCGCCACGCAGTATATCGCCACGACTTCCGCTATCGACAAGGCGGTTTCGAAAGGCATTATCCACAAGAACGCTGCCAACCGCAAGAAGGCGCGTCTTGCCAAGATGATCGCGAAAGCGTAAATTCATCATCATTGCGCATTGCAGTGCATAGTACGGCGCGCGGGCTATGGCCTTGCGCGTTTGTGCTACACACAAATATGAGCGAAGACAAAGAACAACCCCCGCATCCACGCTCCGCCCAAGAGAGGACGCGCCACCGGCTGAAAGCCGTCCGCGGCAGCGGCGGGAAATTCGCTTTGGAGCTGCACGCCCGAACCATTCAGTAAGGCGCGCCGTTTTGTCCGCGTTACAGGACCATGAGCGCAGGCAATCTGTCCCAAGGGCACATCGCCTGCGGAAATTGGGTGGTACCACGCCTGTTTGCGTCCCATGCGTTTTGCATGGGATGATTTTTTATTGGGAGGATTATTATGGACATCAGAGAGAATATCGCGTCCATTCAGTCCGCGCTGGAAGAGGAGCTCAGGACGATTGAGGACATTCGCCAGCTGGACGAAGTGCGCCAGCGCGTGCTGGGCAAAAAGGGCACGCTGACTGCGCTGCTGCGTTCCATGGGGCAGCTCTCCCCGCAGGAGCGGCCTGCCGCTGGCCAGCTGATCAACGCCGGACGGGAAGCCATCAGCGCGCTGCTGGATGAAAAGCAGAGCATGCTCAACGCCCGTGACCGCGAGCTCAAGCTCAGGCGCGAAACCATCGATGTGACCGAGCCGCGCCCCCTGCCCCGCGTCGGCGTGCCGCACCCCATGTCGCTGGTGCTGGAAGAGGTGCTCTCCGCCCTCACCGGTCTTGGCTTTGACGTGGTGGAAGGCCCCGAGGTGGAGCTGGATCACTATAACTTTGAGCTGCTCAACCTGCCCAAGGATCATCCTGCCCGCGATGCGCAGGATACCTTCTATGTGGATGACAACATCGTGCTGCGCACCCACACCTCGCCCGTGCAGGCGCGCACCATGCTTTCGCGCAAGCCGCCCATCCGCATCGCCTGCCCCGGCCGCGTATACCGCGCCGATGAGATGGACGCCACCCACAGCCCCGTTTTCCACCAGATCGAAGGTCTGGTGATTGACAAGGATGTGACAATGGGCGATCTGAAGGGCACGCTCGATACGCTGTTCAAAAAGCTATACGGCAACGATATCGAAACCCGCTTCCGCCCCTCCTTCTTCCCCTTCACCGAGCCCAGCGCCGAGGTGGATCTCACCTGCATCACCTGCCGCGGCAAGGGCTGCCGCGTGTGCAAGGGTACAGGATGGATTGAGGTGCTGGGATGCGGCATGGTGAACCCCAAGGTGCTGGAAATGTGCGGCATTGATTCCAAAGAATACAGCGGTTTTGCCTTTGGCATCGGTCTGGAGCGCATCACCATGCTGCGCTACGGCATCAAGGATCTGCGCCTGCTCTACGAAGGCGATGAGCGCTTCCTGCGCCAGTTCCGATAAGGAGGGATACGGATCATGAAAGTATCGATGAAATGGATCAATCACTACGCCGAAATTCCCGTATCGCCCGCGGAATACGAAAGCCGCATGATCATGCGCGGCACGGGCGTGGAGGGCATTGACTACCTGGGCGCAGAGCTTGAAAACGTAGTCGTTGGCCGCGTGCTCACCTGCCGCGACCATGAAAACAGCGATCACCTGCATGTGTGCACGGTGGATGTGGGCGAAGGCGAACCCCTGCAGATTGTGTGCGGTGCGCCCAATGTGCGGGAAGGGATTCTGGTGCCCGTCGCCAAGGTCGGCGCGAAACTGCCCGGCGGCCACACTATTAAAAAAGGAAAGCTGCGCGGCGTGGAAAGCTGCGGCATGCTCTGTTCCGGCCCCGAAATCGGCGTGCCGGTGGAGCTGTATCCCTCCGTGGGCGACGCGGGGCTGTTGATTCTCCGCGAGGATTACGCACCCGGCACCGATGTGCGCGGCATCTTCGGTCTGGATGATTATGCGGTCGATTTCGAGATTCTGGCCAACCGTCCCGACTGCCTGTGCTGCTGGGGCGTCGCCCGCGAAACAGCGGCCGCCATGGGCACGCAGCTGCGCCTGCCCGATGTGCACGTTGAGGATGTCGGCGGCGACATTTCCGAGCATGTGAAAGTGACCGTGGAAAACCACGACCGCTGCCCGCGCTATGCCGCCCGTGTGATCAAAAACGTCCGCATCGCGCCCTCTCCCCTGTGGATGCGGCAGGTGCTGCACGCTGCGGGCATGCGCTCCATCAACAATATCGTGGACATCACCAACTTCGTGATGCTGGAAACCGGCCATCCCATGCACGCCTTTGATCTGGACAAGGTGCGCGGGCGTCACATCATCGTGCGCACCGCTCATGACGGCGAAACGCTGCGCACGCTGGACGGCAAGG
>CAMGDO010000045.1 GCA_946042585.1 uncultured Clostridia bacterium | reverse complement strand
CACCTAAGCCTTCGTCGGCAGCGTCAGATGTGTATAAGAGACAGGTTATAATGAATGAAAGACGAAAGGAGGTCTTCAACAATGAAAAGACTGTTTGCATTTCTTCTGACGGTGATTACGATGGTATCACTGTTTTCCACCACAATGGCAGACGGCATAAGCGAGAACTGGACGGGCGAGGTTATTTCCATGCAGGTGAGCCTGTACAACCAGGCCAACAGCAACAGCGGCTCCTCCCGCAAGGTGAAGAATGGCGAGGAATTCTACATTCTGGAAAAGAATGGCAACTGGGTGTATGTGGCTGTGCCCAATGATCTGGGCGGCTATGATTACGGCTGGATCATGACCTACTATATCATCGAGAATCCCACGCACATCGTTCTGCGCGAGAGCAGCGGCATCTATGCCTATGCAGCGCCGTACAACACCGACAAGCGCGTGGGCACCGTCAGCGATTATGAACGCTTCACGGTGATCGCCACCACCGGCAGCTACTATATCGTTTCCTTCCGCAACGCCGTGTGCTATCTGCCCATGAACGCCGAGCGCTACTGGGTGGAAGAGGATCTGGAATCGCTGCTGAACGGCCCCTCCACGCAGTATGTGGTGAAGAACAACAGCGCCAAGGTGTATGGCTATGCTTCCACCAAGTATGGCAAGATTGACACGCTCAAGGCGGGCGCCGTGGTGGAGGTGCTCTATACGCAGAATGGCTTTGCCGCAATCCGCTATGAGACCGTCATCGCCTTTGTGGACATGAACGACATCGTGCTGCGGTAATATCCTGCAGTCAAAAGCCTGCATCCCGAAGTCGGGATGCAGGCTTTTTTGTATATCTGCTTTCGGAAAAGAGCGTCAGCGCAGGAAATTGCGGGGGCGTCGCTCAGCCCTTGACCGCGCCTGCGGTAATGCCTTCCACATAGTATTTCTGCAGCGGCAGGAACAGCGCCACAGGAATCAGCACGCTGAGCACAGCGCCAGCATACATGCAGCTCCACAGGGTAATATGCTCCATCTTGACCACAGCCAGCATGATCTGCACGGTGCGGATTTTCTCCCGGCGCGCCACCAGAAGCGGCCACATATAGGAGTTCCATTCGCCCATAAAGATCATCAGCGCGGCGGTGATATAAATCGGCACGCACATCGGCACCATGATCTTGAAGAACACCTGCGTCCAGCTGGCGCCGTCAATGCGCGCGCTTTCTATCAGCGCGGACGGCACATCCGCAAAGAACTGCCTGAACAGGAACAGCTGCAGACCACTGGCAATGCCCGGCACAATCAGCGCCCATCTTGTGTCCACCCAGCCAAACTTGTTCACCATCTGATACAGCGGCATGGTGACCGCTTCGCCGGGAATCATGAAGCTGACCACAAAAAAGGCAAACAGCGCATTCTTGCCCTTGAAATCAAAGGTGGTAAAAGCGAATGCCGCAATGGAATTGATCAGACAGGCAAACGGAATCTGAATGGCAATCACCAGCAGGGTATTAAACGCCGCGCGCGGGAAACCCAGCTCGGTCAGCACCACCCGATAGCTCTCAAAGGTGTATTCCACCGGAAAAATCGTGTGCCAGGAGAATGGCAGCGCATATTTGTACAGTTCCACGTCACTTCTCATGCTGGCAAAGAAGCTCCACAGCAGCGGAAACATCGTGATCAGCGCCACCAGCAGCATCACGAAATAATGCAGCGCCCGCACCAGATACTTTTTGCGCATGGCTTTCCTGTGCAGCCGCGCGGCAGAAGCAGAGAGA
This sequence comes from uncultured Clostridia bacterium, assembly GCA_946042585.1. Lineage (GTDB taxonomy): Bacteria > Bacillota > Clostridia > Christensenellales > Aristaeellaceae > SFMI01. The sequence continues at coordinate 5,205 of CAMGDO010000045.1, read as the reverse complement.
TTTGCGGTTTTCATGCGATCACTCCTCTCCGCGCAGCCTTTTTCGCCGCCTTCTTCGCATCGCGGGCATCATGATCGCCCAGCGCGAAGAACTGCACCAGCGAAATGGCTACCAGTATCAGCAGCAGAACGCTCACAATCGCAGCGCACCGCGCCATATCAGCATATCGGAATGCCGATTTATACGCCTCATACATCAGCACATTGGTGCTGTTGCGCGGGCCGCCCTCCGTCACCAGCTGCATCGGAGCAAACAGCAGCATATTGGACGAGGTATTCGCCACGCATACAAAGAGGAACACACGCTTCATCAGAGGAATCACAATGCTCCAGACCGTGCGCGGATAGCTCGCGCCGTCGATCTTGGCTGCCTCATACACGGAAGAGTCGATATTCTTGATGCCAGCCATCAGAAACATCATCCAATAGCCGCAGCCCTTCCAGCTGCACAGCACAACGATGCACCACAAGGCCTGCTTCTTGTCATTGAAAAATCCCTGCGCCGGGATTCCAAAAATCGAAAGAAAGCTGTTGATAATACCGCCATTGTATTGGAACATCAGGCTCCAGACCATCACGGCCACGGTGATGGAAACCGCAAAGGGAATATAGTAAATCGTGCGGAAGATGCCCGCGCCCTTGATGTTGTTGGACACGAGCAGCGCCATGAGAAAAGAAATCACAATCTGCAAGGGAACTGTCACAATGTTGAATTTCAGCGTCACCTCAAGGCATTTCCAGAAGGTTTTTTCCGCAAATACCCGCTGGTAGTTTCCCAGCGACAGATGACCATCCACGATAAAAGCCTGCTGCAGTGTGGTAGCGACCGGATAAATCTTGAAGATGCAGATCAGCAGAAAAGCCGGCAGCAGCAGCAGGTATGGAGCGCATTTGTTTTTCATTGATTTTCCCCGCTTTCCGATGGATCAACAGTCGCCTGCCATCGACATATCTCAGGTGATGGCAGGGATGGCAGCGATACGCTGCCATCCCTGCGAATTGAACCGGTTAGTTCTTGTATTTGAGGGTCTGCGCTTCAAACTCTTCGATCGCCCATTCAATCGTCTCGTCCACATCCTCGCCGTTGCGGGTGTCGCTCCACACAGCGTTGATGACGGAGGAATACTCATTGAAGGCAGGGGTCAGCGCACGGGGATAAGCCGTGTTCTGGGATTCGCTGATGGCGATCTTCATGTTCTTGGGCGTGTTCTCATCCGCAGCCAGCTTCTCCAGCAGAGTGGCATACACCGGCAGCATGCCGCGCAGCTCGTAGAACTTCTCAGTCGCTTCCTCTGTGCAGGTCATCCACTTGACGAAAGCAGCCGCCTCATCCTCGTGCTTGGAATAGGCGCTCACGCCCAGATGCCAGGAACCGGTCGGCGTAGCCACCTTGTCCTCATAGCCCTCGAAGCAGGGGGAGGGCATGCAGTCCCAGTGATCCATTTCCTTCTTGACGAAGTTGGCGGGCATTTCGTTGGTAGCGATCATGAACAGCAGCTTGTCGGAGTAGAAGTAGTTGGGCAGCTCGGAAGCCGTGATGCCGCGGCTGCAAATGCCCTTCTTCACCATGTCCTGATACCAGGTCAGCGCGGTCTTCCACGCGTCAGTATTGAGCACGCCGTCCAGAGAGAAGCCCGTCTCATCCACCTGCAGACCACCCAGAGAGTTGGGCAGCTGGTTCATCTGATACACGCGGTCCACCTGCTGGAAGTCCATACCGATGATGCCCAGAGAATGATCGGGATCCAGCACCTGCAGCGCATTCTCCGCGATTTCCGCCACGCGCTCCCAGGTCACACGGTTGTCCGCCGTGGCGTTCTGAAGCTCAGACAGATCCACGCCGGCCTGCTCCAGCAGCATGGTGTTGAAATACATCACCTGGCTGGAATTGCAGATCGGAGAAGCATACAGCTTGCCTTCATAGGTGCTGGCAGTCACGGCAGCAGAGGGCAGCATGGCCAGATCTTCTTCCGTGAAGTAAGGCGTCAGATCAGCCAGCATGCCGCGGCGGGCATAGGACGAAACCAGCGGAATGTCCACCATGAGGATATCGTAATCCTCGCTGCCGGTGCCGATTTTCACCTCGATGGTGTTGAGCATGTCGTTGAAGGAGTAATTCTCCAGCACGACGCGCACGCCGGTCTCCTGATAGTAGAGATCCACCATCTCGGTCATCTGATCATTCCAGGCCGCCTGGCTGATGATCACCAGCGTCACTTCTTCCTTTTCAGCCGACGCAAACGACACTGCACCAAACAGCATCATCACCACGAGAGCCAACGACAACAGTTTCTTCATTGGGGGTACCTTCCTTTCTTTATGTCGATATAAACGCTCATGCGTTTAATCACTGAATGCGCGGAGCTTATTGAACAGATCATCCATCAGTCTGTCGCGATTGATGTGATAGACATAGCGAATGGGATGACGGCGCCTGTCCTGCCCCCAGCGGTGGTCGTATTCCGGAATCGGGCTTTGAATCAGCTCGTCCAGCATGTATTCGCCGCCCAGCAGCCAGCCCACCGCCGTCACATCCCAGATGGCCTTGCTCCAGCTTTTCACCCGGCTGCGGCTGGCCGTAAAGGCAGTAGTCGTTTCATACAGATAGTCGCACAGCGCGTTTTTGCCCCTGAGGTTTTCGCGCAGCTCCGGCTCCGTGGTGGCAAAGGCGGATACCACGCCGTTGCAGGGCAACAGCACCACCGCCGCGCCGCAACCCAGCACCACGCGCGCCGCTGCCACATCCTGCATGAGATTGAACTCATGATTGTCATGCCAGTGCAGCGCATGGCCGCCCAGCCAGACAATCACAATGCGGTCGCGGATGTCGGGATTCAGCAGCAAAGCGGAGGCAATATTGGTGATGGCCGCAATCGCAACCACATACAGCGGCTTTTCGGGCGAATATTCCATCGCCAGACGGGCCAGATGCTCCGCCGCAGGCGATACCACGGGCGTTTTCTCATCAGGCAGATACGCCGTAGCGCCCCGATAGGTCCTCTGCATCAGATCATCCCGCCCCAGCAGGTGCACAATGTTGCGAATTTCGCCGTAGCTCTGCTCCATGCCGTCCGCCGGGCCGCCCGGCGCTTTGCTGTTGCAGAATGGCGCCGCGTAGATGGCCTTCAGGCGCAGCTTCCAGTCGTTGAGCACCAGATAGGCCAGCGCATACTGGTCGTCAATCTCGTTATAGGTGTCCGTGTCAAGCACCACATCCACAGGCCCCTGCGGGCGCTGCAGGCGCTGCACCAGCGCCCCGCAGTCCACCTGCACCGGCGCAGGATTCTGGAAAAAGCTGTATTTTTCTTGCCAGTTCTGCATTGGAATCGCTCCCTTCCCGTCCGTCATGCGTGCATCCTCATGTCTTTTCGCCCATCTTGTCTGCCGGCGCGCAGGTGGAATTGCGCTCAATCAGCTTGTTGGGCACAGCCACATCGCGCTTTTCACCTGTGTAGGTGCCGTCAATCCGCTCAAAGAGCATCCTGACGCCCAGTTCGGCGAAGACCGCGCCGTCATTTGTCACCGTCGTCAGCGAAGGCTTGCTCAGCCGGCTGTAGGGAATATCGTCCATGCCGGTCACGGAAATATCCTCCGGCACGGAAACGCCCATGCTCTGCAGCGCCTCTATCACGCCCAGCGCAATCTGGTCATTGGCGCAGCAGATGGCTGTGGGCATCGGCGAAAAGGATGAAAAATACCGCCCCGCCTTGTAGCCGTCCTGCTGGGTGAAGCCCATTTCAAAGATATACTGAAGATTGGCGGGCACATTGGCCTCCTCCAGCGCCTGCAAATAGCCATGCATGCGGCTTTTCTCGATCATGGAGCCCGGAATGCCGCCTGCAAAGGCAATGCGCCGGTGTCCCAGATACAAAAGGTGCTTCATGGCCAGATAGGTGCTGCCCTCGGGCATAACGTGCACCAGATCAAAGGGGAATTTCTCATTGTAGGCATTCAGCCCGACCAATGGAATGTCCATAAAACTTGTGCTGTTATACAGAATCGGGGGCTTGAAATCCAGAGAGGCATAGAGAATGCCGCTGCAGTTCTGCTGCATGGCGATATCAAGCGCCTCCTCCTCCTTGCCCGACTCCCCGTCCGTATCATACAGCGACAGGAAATAGTTCCGGGCACTGACCATGCGCTGCGCGGTCTTGGCCATTCGCGAATAAAAGGGGTTGCAGATGTCCGGCACGATCAGCGCGATGGTCTGGCTCCGCTGCGTTTTCAGCCCCCGGGCCAGCAGATTGGGGTGATAGTGGGTCTCCCGGATCGCCAGCTCAATGCGCCGGGCAATCTCCGAATCAATGTTGGTGGCATTGTTCAGATACCGCGAAACAGTCGTTGTGGAAACCTGCGCCGCCTGCGCCACATCCTTGATCGTTGTTTTCTTTTTTGTCGTCTGCACTTCTTTCTGCTCCCGTCCAGCGCACTGCTCTATGAAGTATCGTTACTTTATTATAACCCACTCTATCTGTATGTAAATGTATTTTCTGGTATTTTTTCTTGCATTATACGCTTTTTCAGCGCTGTTTTCGCCGTATTGTCCTTCTGTTTTGTTAAAATAACGTTACCTCAAATTTCCATGATTGCCTCAGAAAGCCACGCGCGCGCCTTCCAATGGCGCTCCTTCGTCTGAAAGACATTTTCATTGGCAGGCAAAACGACCTGCTATAAATACATGCCGGACGGAACCACCTTCTACAGCCGTAACAACAGCGGCTGGACGCTCAGCAAATAAAAATTTTCAGGAGCGCTGCAAAACCTCATGCAGCGCTCTTTTCTGACCTGTTAATTTTTGCACCGCAGCCGTCTGCGCAAAAAACCGGCAGGGGCAATGCCCTGCCGGCTGGAAAACGCAGATACCAGGCTTACTTTCTGGCCTTGGCCAGCGCATCGTTCACCGCTTCGATCAGACCCTTGCTGCTGTAGGTGGCGTTGGTCACCACATCCACATCAGTGGACTGCGCATTGATGATGCGATCGGGGAGCGTATCAAACGCAGGCGTACCGATGCCCGCCGTCTCCTTGTGAGACAGCACTTCGATCTTGGCAATCTGATCGCCGTTCATCGTGACCTTGACCTTGATGGGGCCGCCGAAGCCCTGGCCTTCGCCGATGAACTCGTTGTCAGCCAGCGTTTCCTCTTCCTTCACTTCCACGGGAGCAACCGCATAGCCGAAGTGGATGTTCAGCAGCTCGGCGGTCT
>CAMGDO010000044.1 GCA_946042585.1 uncultured Clostridia bacterium | reverse complement strand
ATTCCTCTACGTCTCGTGGGCTCGGAGATGTGTATAAGAGACAGGGACATGATTGTGGCCAACGATGTGACAAAAGCGGGCGCAGGCTTTGATGTGGATACCAACATTGCATCGCTGATCACCCGCGACAGCGTGGAGGAATTGCCGCTGATGAGCAAGGCCGCGCTGGCGGATGTGATTCTTGACCATGTGCTGCGGCTGCGGAGCAAGTAATGTACGCCCAGATTATCGTAGACATTGCGCATGAAGCGGTCGATCAGGTGTATACCTACCGTGTGCCGGAGGGGATGACGCTAGCGCGCGGTATGCGCGTGCAGGTGCCCTTTGGGCGCATGCGCAAGGAAGGGTATGTGCTGGGGCTGACGCAGACGGCGGAATATGCCCAGGAGAAAATCCGCGACGTGATTGCGCCGCTGGAAGGCTATCCGGCGCTGCTGCCCGAGCTGATTGATCTGGCCAGGGAGATTGCCCATGATACCCATTGTCCGCTGGCTGAGGCGCTGCGGCTGATGCTGCCCGCAGAGATGCGCGGCGGGCGCGTGCAGGTGAAAACCGAAACGATGGCCCGTCTGCTGATTTCGGGCGGCGAGCTGCAGGCGGCTATGGACGGCTGCAAAAATGCTCGCAAACGACGGCTGCTGCTGGAGCTGCTTTCAGACGGGCAGGCGCACCCGGTGGCGGAAATCAGATCGCTGGTAAGCGATGCGCGTGCGGGTCTCAACGACCTGTGCAGGCGTGGATACGCGGAGCTCATTGAACAGGAAATACTGCGTTCCCCATATCCGGATACGCTTACGCAGGCGCCAGATCCCGAACTGACCGACGAACAGCAGGAAGTGCTCAGCGAACTGCTGCCCGCCGTAGTGCGCGGGTCGGGCGCGTTTTTGCTGCATGGGGTTACCGGCAGTGGCAAAAGCGAGGTGTTTATCCGCGCGGTGCGAAAATGCCTGGAGATGGGCAGGGGCGCCATTGTGCTGGTGCCGGAGATCGTGCTCACGCCGCAGATGGTCACATGGTTTCGCGCGCGCTTTGGCGACGTGGCGGCTGTGCTGCATTCGCGTCTGTCCGCTGGCGAGCGTTTTGATGAATGGCGGCGCATTCGTCTGGGGCAAGCGCGCGTGGTGATCGGCGCGCGCTCGGCGGTCTTTGCACCGGTGGAAAAGCTTGGCCTGGTCGTGGTGGATGAAGAACACGAACAGAGCTATCAAAACGAGCATTTTCCGCAGTATGACGCGCGGGAGATTGCGCTTTCGCGGGCGAAACGGGAGCATGCCGCGCTTGTGCTGGCCAGCGCGACGCCCTCCATTCTGTCCTTTGCCCGAATGGAGCGTGGGGATTACACGCTGCTGGAAATGCGGCGGCGCGTGCATGACAGACCGCTGCCGGAGGTGACGGTGGTGGACATGCGCGAGGAGCTGCGGCTGGGCAACAAGGGAATTTTCTCCCAGACGCTGCTCATGAAGATGGATGAGTGCATGCAGGCGGGGCGTCAGATGATGCTTTTCATCAACCGGCGCGGCTATGCGCAGTTTGTCAACTGCCGCGCCTGCGGCGAGCCCATTCATTGCCGGAACTGCGATGTGAGCATGACGTATCACGAGACGGATCACAGCCTTCACTGCCACTGGTGCGGCAGCGTTGTGCCCATGCCGGAGCAGTGTCCGTCGTGCGGCAGCTCCTATATCCGTTCCTGCGGCATTGGCACGCAGAGGGTGGAACAGGAGATCAGAAAACGCTATCCGAATGCAGGCGTGATTCGCATGGATAACGACACCACCAGCGGCAAGGACGCGCATGCAAAGCTGCTCAGCCGCTTCCGCGCGCGCGAGGCGCAGGTGCTCATCGGCACGCAGATGATCGCCAAGGGGCTGGATTTCCCGAGCGTTACGCTGGTAGGCGCGGTGCTGGCGGATATGTCGCTGAACATGCCCGATTACCGTGCGCCGGAGCGCACATTTCAGCTGCTGACACAGGTGGCGGGACGGGCAGGGCGCGCGGAGCACCCCGGCGAGGTGGTCATTCAGACTTACACGCCCGGGCATTACGCCATCCGGGCGGCAGCTGCGCAGGATTATCGCGCGTTTTACCGCATGGAGTTTGCGCGCAGAAAGCGCGATCTGTATCCGCCGTTTACGATGCTGGCGCGGCTGCTGTGCACAGCGGAAAGCGCGGAAACGGCGCAAGAGGTCAGCTGCCTTTTGATGGAGCAGCTGCAGGCGTTTGTAAACGATCATCCGTCTTTGCGCCGCCGCGTGCTGTTCATTCGTCAGGATGACGCGCCCATCCGTTTTCTGCGCGGAAGATTTCGCGCGCAGGTGCTGATCAAGCTGCTGGAGCACCCGGACAGCCGTGAGGCGCTGGAATATATGCAGAAGCTGGCCGATGGCGACTGGCCGTGCGACGTATTACTGGAAATCAATCCCGCCACGATGGCATGACAAAGGAGATAAAATAACTATGGCTGTAAAGGAAATTGTGAAATTCGGCGACGACCGGCTGCGCAAGGTATGCCATCCGGTGGAGAAATTCAATCTGCGGCTGTGGCTTTTGCTGCGCGATATGGCAGACACCATGTATGATGCCGAGGGCGTGGGTCTGGCAGGCCCGCAGATCGGCATTCTGCGCCGGGTGGTGGTGATTGACGTGCAGGATGACAACGGACTCATCGAGCTGATCAATCCCGAAATCATTGCCATGGAAGGGGAACAGGCCGGCCCGGAGGGGTGCCTGAGCAAGCCGGGGCGGCAGGGCTTTGTGACGCGTCCGGACAAGGTGACCGTGCGTGCGCAGGATCGCCACGGCAAGTTCTTTGAGATCACGGGCGAGGGGCTGCTGGCCCGCGCCTTCTGCCATGAGATCGACCATCTGGACGGCAAACTGTATATCGACATTGAGGATCACGAGATCGTGGAAGAGGAGGAAGCCTGATGGCGCTGCGCGTTGTGTTTATGGGCACGCCCGAATACGGCGTGCCTTCGCTGGAGGCGCTGCTCCATGCGGGATATGATGTGGTGGGGGTAGTCTGTCAGCCGGACAAGCCCAGCGGGCGCGGCAAGAAGATTGCCTTCTGTCCCGTCAAGCAATGCGCATTGGCGCATCAGATTCCGGTGTTTCAGCCTCTCAAAACGCGTGTGGACGGCGTGGCGCCGCTGCTGGAGCTTCAGCCTGATCTGTGCGTGACGGCGGCATTCGGGCACATTCTCTCGCAGGAGGTGCTGGATATTCCGCGTCTGGGCACGGTGAATGTGCATGCGTCGCTGCTGCCTGCGTATCGCGGCAGCGCGCCGGTCAACTGGGCGATTGCGCAGGGGGAAACGGTGACGGGCGTGACCACCATGATGACGGACAGGGGCATGGATACGGGCGATATTCTGATGAAGCGCGAGGTGGAAATCGGCCCTGAGGAAACGGCGGGCGAGCTGGTTGTCCGTCTGGCGCAGGTGGGCGCGGAATTGCTGATTGAAACGCTGCGCGCCCTTGAGGCAGGCACATGCCCGCGGGAAAAGCAGGATGAAAGATATGCAAGCTATTATCCGCTGCTGAAAAAGGAAACGGGCAGGATGGATTTTGCCCGCACATCAAAGGAGCTTGCCTGCCTGGTGCGCGGTATGACGCCCTGGCCGGGCGCGTATGCCGGCGCATACAAGGTGCTTTCCGCGCAGGCGGAAAGCTATGACGGCAGCGAAGCGCCCGGTACGATTGTGATGGCCGATCCCCGCAGGGGACTGTGGGTGAAGACGCTGGATGGCGCGCTGAATCTTGTCCGCATTCAGGCGGCGGGAGGAAAGCCCATGAACGCTGTGGATTACCTGCGCGGACACAAAATGGAGGCGGGCGACAGGATTGCGCCCGAGAGCACGGATGCAGAATAAGCCTGACAATCGGAACAATCGACCGGGGCAAAAGCCCTTTGCCCGCCCCGGCACCGGCAATCCTGCTGCGCGTCCCGCGATGAATCAGCGCCAGATAGCGCCGCAGGCACGGCCGGAGATGCGGATGCCGCGCAGCAATGCCAATCCGCGCATGGTGGCGCTGAATGTCATCTGCGATGTATTGGACAACGAGGCGTATGCCGCATTGTCGCTGGATGAAAGACTCAGCGCGGTGAATCTGAATCAGCTTGATCGCCGTCTGTGCGCCAGCATTGTGTATCGCACGCTGGAAAATCTGTATTATCTGGACTATGCGCTCAACGGCTTTTTGCGGGATGCGGACGCGCTGGAGGCGCGCGTGCGCAATATTCTGCGTACGGCGGCCTGTCAGATCATGCTGCATGACCGGGTGCCTGACAGCGCGGCGGTGAATGAGGCAGTGAAGCTGACGCGTGAATTGCATCTGGATCCCTTCGCCGGCATGGTCAATGCTGTGCTGCGTCGCCTGACGGAGAACAAGGACAAAATCCATTGGCCGGATGAGAGCGAGGGCGCAAAGTATTTGTCGGTGATGTATTCGCTGCCTGAATGGCTGGCGCAGCAGCTGATAGACGATTACGGCGCGGAAACGGCGAAGCAGATTGCCGCCTATCGCACCGAAAAGCACTTTATCACCATCCGTCCGACCTATGGCCAGACCGAGGCGCAGTTTGCCCGGCTGCTGGAAAAAAAGGTGTGGGAAACCCAAAAGGGCGTGATGCCGGGGGCGGTGCGCGTGTATGGCGCCATGCAGATTGCCCGCGACAGCGATTTTGCGGGCGGTCTTTTCTCCATTCAGGGCGAGGGCAGCATGCTGGCAGCGGAGGCTGTGGGCGCTGCGCACGGCATGAATGTGCTGGACTGCTGCGCCGCGCCCGGCGGCAAGACGGTCTATATGGCGGAACGCATGGAGGGAACGGGCCGTGTGTACGCGTGGGATTTGCACGAGCACCGCACGGAGCTGATTCGCGCGGCGGTCAGGCGGCTGCATCTGGAGAATGTCCGTGTGAGCGCGCGCGACGCCATGCGCCTGCGCGAGGACATGGTGGAGCGGATGGATGCCGTGCTGCTGGATGCGCCGTGCAGCGGGCTGGGCGTGATGGACGACAAGCCCGATGTGAAATACCGCCATAGCAGGGAATCCATTATTGAACTGGTGCAGACGCAGCATAAGCTCCTTGACACATGCGCTCAGTATGTGCGCCGGGGCGGCGTGCTGGTGTATTCCACCTGCAGCATGCTCAAGGACGAAAACGAACGCCAGATTGCCAGCTTCCTGCAGCGCCATCCCGATTTCAGAATGGATGCGCTGCCGGAGAGCATCCCCGCTCAGCTGCGCGCACAGGCGAATGAAAACGGCTTGCAGCTGCTGCCCTGCCGCGACGATGTGGAGGGCTTCTTTGTGGCGCGCATGAAGCGTGTGTGACGGAGAAAAACGAATGGAAAAGAAAGAACTGCTGGGGCTGTTTCCGGAGGAACTCAGCGATGAGCTGAAGCAGTATGCCCTGCCCGCGTTTCGTTCCAGACAGGTGTTTGAATGGCTGCACCGCGGCGCGCGCTTTGAGGAGATGACCAATCTTTCCCGGCAGCTGCGTGCGCAGCTGGAGGAGCGCTATGCCGATCAGCCTGTTCATCTGCTGGAAAAGCGCGTTTCCCAGCTGGATGGCACGCAGAAAATGCTGTATGCTCTGCGGGACGGCAATATTGTGGAAGGCGTGCTGATGCACTATCATCACGGCTATACGCTGTGCCTGTCCACGCAGGTGGGCTGCCGGATGGGCTGCGCGTTCTGCGCCAGCACGCTCAACGGCTGCGTGCGCAATCTGACGGCAGCGGAAATGCTCAGTCAGGTGCATTGCGCCTCCCGGCAGATTTCTGACGGGCGGGTATCCAATATTGTGCTGATGGGCAGCGGCGAGCCGCTGGATAATTATGATGAGGTGACGCGCTTTCTGCGGCTGGTCAGCCATGAGAAAGGGCTGAATATCGGGCTCAGGCATATTTCGCTGAGCACCTGCGGCCTGGTGCCGCAGATGAAGCGCTTTGCTGAAGAGGGGCTGCCGGTCACCCTGTCTTTGTCGCTTCACGCGCCAAACGATCTGATTCGCAGGCAGCTGATGCCGGTGGCCAATGCCTTTCGCATGGAGGATGTGCTGGACGCCTGCCGGTATTATATCGAGAAAACGGGCCGCCGCGTGATTTTTGAATACGCATTGGTGGATCAGCTGAATTCCCGGCCCGAGCACGCGGCAGAATTGGCGCAGCGCCTGCGCGGCATGCAATGCCATGTCAATGTCATTCCGCTGAACTCGGTGGAAGAAAAAACGCTGCGAGGCGCGGATGAGCAGGCCATTCAGCGCTTTATGCAGGAATTGGAAAACAGGCATATTTCCGTGACGCGACGGCGCGAAATGGGCGACGATATCGACGGTGCCTGCGGGCAGCTCAGGCGTCATTATCTGGAGGATCGCAGTCAGGAGGGCGAAGCATGAAGGCGTATACCATGAGCCATATCGGCCTTGTGCGCGAGCTGAATGAGGATACGGTGCTGGTGCGCGAAGGCGCGCACGGGCTGTATATTCTGGCTGACGGCATGGGCGGACACAAAGCGGGCGAAGTGGCCAGCGCTCTGGCTGCGCAGACGCTGGCGGAGCGGCTGGAAAATCAGCTGCCGCAGCCCGGCACCCTGATGCAGGCGATGCTGTCGGCCAATGCCGCTGTGTATGAAAAGCAGCGCGGGGACGACAATTTGTCCGGCATGGGCACGACGCTGACGGTGCTGTGGGAGGAGGATACGCATGTGCTTGTCGGCCATGTGGGAGACAGCCGCGCCTATCTGTTCCGCGACGGGCGGCTGCATCAGATGACGGACGATCATTCCATGGTGGGTGAAATGGTGCGCTCCGGCGCCATCACCGCGCAGGAAGCGCGCGTGCATCCCTATCGCAGCGTCATCACCCGCGCGATTGGCACGGATGAGGCGGTCACGCCCGATGTGTTCAGAACGCTCAAATCCCCGGGCGATATATGGCTGCTGTGCTCGGACGGCCTGAACGATATGGCTGTCTCTTA
>CAMGDO010000043.1 GCA_946042585.1 uncultured Clostridia bacterium | reverse complement strand
GCACCGTCGTGCTGTGCGTGCCCGCTCTGCTGGTACATGCCGCCAAGCAGGCTGCCCGCGGCAGCAAGATCAAGATCGGCGTGCAGAACATGCACTGGAAGGAAAGCGGCGCCTACACGGGCGAGCTCTCCGCCGATATGCTCAAGGCCTGCGGCGTTGACTACGCCATCATCGGCCACAGCGAACGCCGTCAGTATTTCGGTGAAACCGACGAAACCGTGAACCTGCGCTCCGTGGCGGCCATCCGCGCGGGCATCACCCCCATCATCTGCGTGGGTGAGCGCAAGGAACAGCGCGAGGGCGGCTACACCGATTCCCTGATCGAGTATCAGACCATCACCGCGCTCAACGGCATGACCCCCGACGAAGTCAAGAAGGTCGTCATCGCCTACGAGCCCGTCTGGGCCATCGGCACGGGTCTGACCGCGACCGACGAGCAGGCCAACGAAACCATCGGCGTCATCCGCGCCGCCATCGCCCGCAAGTATGGCAAGCGCGTTGCCGAGAAGGTGCGCATCCAGTACGGCGGCAGCATGAACCCCAAGAATGCCTCCGGCCTGATGGCACAGCCTGAAATCGACGGCGGCCTCATCGGCGGTGCTTCCCTCAAGGCCGAGGATTTCGCCAAGGTCGTCAATTTCTGAGGAGCGGCAATGGAACTGACCGGAAAACAGCGCGCCACGCTGCGCGCCATGGCCAATACGCTTCCCGTCGTGCTCTATATCGGTAAGGAGGGCGTCACCGACGCCACCGTGAAGGAAGCCTATGACGCGCTGGAGGCGCGCGAGCTGATCAAGTGCTCGCTGCTGGAAACAGCGCCGCACACCGCGCGCGAAGCATGCACCATCCTGTGCGAAAAGCTGGGCGCCGCCCCCGTGCAGTGCATCGGGCGCAGGTTCGTCATCTACCGTCCCAGCGAAAAGGAGCAGCGCATTCAGCTGTAACCTCATATACATCAGACAGCCGGAAGAGAGACGCTTTTCCGGCTGTTTTTCTGCCCGACCCGCCGCGCTTTTGACAGCATTTGGTCAGTTGTGATATAATAAAATGCTATGTAATCATCACCCGGGAGGTTCATTCATGTCGCAGACGAAGTATTCCGAAAGCAGCTACAACGCGGGCAAAATTCAGGTGCTGGAAGGGCTCGACGCCGTTCGCATGCGTCCGGGCATGTATATCGGCACCACCAGCTCCCGCGGTCTGCATCATCTGCTGTGGGAAATCGTGGACAACGCCATCGACGAAGCGCTGGGCGGATTTGCCACGGAAATTCTGGTGACGCTGCATAAGGACGGTTCCGCCTCCGTGTGGGATAACGGGCGCGGCGTGCCTGTGGACGAGCACCCCCAGCTTCATGTGCCGGGCATTGAACTGATCTATACCCGCCTGCATGCCGGCGGCAAATTCGGCAATGAGAACTACGCCTATTCCGGCGGTCTGCACGGCGTGGGCGCTTCGGTGGTCAACGCCCTGTCCAAATGGCTGACGGTGGATTCCTTCCGCGACTGGACGCACTATCAGATGCGCTTTGAAACCCTCTGGGACGAAAAAGAGGGAAAATGGCACGCCGGAAAGCCCGTCAGCGGTCTGGAAAAGCTCGGCAACACCCGCAAGCGCGGCACGCTGGTGCGTTTCCTGCCTGACGACACCATTTTTACCGAGGATTCCCGCTTCCACAGCGATGTGGTTTCCCGCCGTCTGCGCGAATTGGCTTATCTGAACAAGGGACTGAAAATCACCTTTATCGACGAGCGCGCCAAAGAAGAAAACCGCCAGCAGGAATTCTGCTATGCCGGCGGCATCGCCGACTATGTCAAATACCTCAACCGCGACAAGAATCCCCTGCATGAGGACGCCATTGTGCTGGAAGGCAAAAAGGACGACGTGATCTGCGCCGTCGCCATGCAGTATACCGACGGCTACAACGAATCGGTATTCAGCTATGTCAACAACATTCCCACCGGCGAGGGCGGCACGCACGAAATGGGCTTCCGCACCGCCATGACCAAAGCCTTCAACGACTATGCGCGCAAGATCGGCGCGCTGCGCGAAAAGGATGCGAACCTGGCCGGCGAGGATTTCCGCGAGGGGCTCACGGCGGTGCTCACCGTCATGGTCAAAAACCCGCAGTTTGAGGGGCAGACCAAGGGCAAGCTGGGCAACAGCGAGGTGAAGCCCGCCGTGGAAAGCATCATTTCCCTGCAGCTGGCTGAATTTCTGGAAAACCTGAAAAACGGCGAGCTGGCGCAGAGAATCGTGGACAAGGCGATCAAATCCGCCAAGGTGCGCGAGGCGGCGCGCAAAGCCCGCGATGTGGCGCGCGCGCGCAACTCTCTGGAGGCCGCGCCGCTGGTGGGCAAGCTGTCCTCCTGCACCGGCCGCAAGCCTGTGGAAAACGAATTGTTCATCGTGGAGGGCGACTCGGCCGGCGGCAGCGCCAAGCAGGGACGCGACCGCCGTTTCCAGGCCATTCTGCCGCTGCGCGGAAAGCCCCTGAACGCTGAAAAGAAGCGGCTGGATCAGGTGCTGGCCAATGACGAATTCCGCTCCATCATCACGGCGCTGGGCACCAATATCGACGAGGACTTCGACCTGTCCTCGCTCAAGTATCACAAGGTCATCATCCTCTCCGATGCCGACCAGGACGGCGCGCACATCCGCGCGATTCTGCTGACCTTCTTCTATCGCTATATGCGCGAGCTGGTGGCCAACGGCCATGTCTACATTGGCATGCCGCCGCTGTATCTGGTCCGGCGCGGCAGCACGCAGGAATACGCCTATGACGACAGGGAGCTGCGCCTTCTGACAGCAGGGAAGAAAAACTACACCATTCAGCGCTACAAGGGGCTGGGCGAAATGAATCCCGAGCAGCTGTGGGAAACCACCATGGATCCCGCCCACCGCAAGCTCATGCGCGTCACGCTGGAGGACGCCGCCCGCGAGGACGAAATCATCACTGTTCTGATGGGCGATAAGGTGGATCCCCGCCGCGAGTATATCATCAGCCATGCGGAGTTCAACAAGGAAGATTCCTTTGAACAGCACGCCGACCATGCCGCGACTGCGCAGCAATAATTCAGGGAGGTATTCTTATGGAGACCTTATCCCCCGTCATATCGCTTCTTCTTGCTCTCCTCATTGCGATGGGGGGCGTCAGCATGCCTGCCCTTTCTGACAGCACGAATATCGCTTTGCACAACAGCGCGTCGCTTGACGGGAACAGCGCCACGCTGGATGCCGAAATCAACCGCTCTGACGCGGATGACCCGTATTTTTCCCTCCTGTTTGCCGTGGATGGCGACAAAGCGGGCATCAGCTACAAAAACGGTCAGCTCTACATCACCCGTGACAGCGACAGCTGCTCCCTCGATGAATATTATTTTCTGCTGCAAAAAGGACTTGAAACGGGCATGACCTCCGAACAGGCGCTCGAATACGTCCGTCTGCTTATCCAGATTGAGCCCGTTCTTTCCTATGCTGCCGACGGCAGCCTGCAGCAGGATCTGGCGCTGCTGCTGCCCTGGCTTGCGTCGCAGCAGCCTGCGCTCACGCAGCTGCTGAACATCACCGCGTCCGATACGGAGGACGGCATATTCTATTCCTTCACCCTGCATCTGCGCGATCTGCCCGCCATCGCGCTCAATCTTGGTCTGCGCGCGCTGTCCTCAGGCGAAAGCCGCCATTTGATCAACAGCCTAAACCTCTGGCAGCTGATCGAAAACGCGCCTGAAACGCCCGCCGAATCGCTGCTGCATACGCTGGCACGCACGAATACGGATGCCGATGATCTGCCCGCGCTGACGCTGCCCATCACCATTTGGGTGGATCAGGACGGCAAGCTTCGGGAAATCAGCGCCGCCACCACCGTGTATCAGAACAGATACAGCCTGTCCCTCTCCCTGCTGTACGCAGACGGCCGCTTCGAATGCAATATGTATCCCTTCGATGACGACGGCCTTCCCTTGGGGCTGATGGAATTGAGCGCCGCGCTCACCGGTCAGGGCGGTCAGTTTGATCTGAATTTCCTTTCGGATGACGATACCGTGCACGCCTTTGGCAGCTTCCATCTGGAGAATGGCGTCATCACAGCTGCCGATGCGCTGGTAAACAGCTCTGTCAGCTACGATAATTACACCGCCTCGCTCTCCTATCGCCCGCAGCAACTGAATATTACCTGCGCCGAGGACGGCTACAGTGCCGTCACAGCGGCGCTCAAATGGCAGCAGTCTTCCGGGAACAGCCTCCATTATCTGCTTGATCTGACCCGCTCCGACTACCATTCATCGCTGCCGGCCTTTGCCGCTATCAGCGGCGATATCGCCTGGGATCAGGCGCAATCTCTCAACCATGCCTTCACGATTCACGCAGAAGATGTCTGGGACGCCTTCGATGCGTCCTTCACGCAGCAGCTGCTCTTCAGCGACTCCACCCTGTCGCACACCCTGTCCGGCTCCTATCTTGTCCACGCCCTTCAGGAAGACGGGCAGATCGTCCCTGTGAGCATCATCAACACCATCACCCTCAACTGATTCCAAGGAGGAACAATCCGTCATGGCCAAGAAGCCGCCTGAAAACAACCTGACGCCCGATATCATCCAGATGCCGCTGGAGGACGTGATGCATATGAGCATGATGCCCTATGCCGAGCACGTCATTCTCGAGCGCGCGCTTCCGCGCGTGGAGGACGGCCTCAAGCCCGTTCAGCGCCGCATTCTCTTCACCATGATGGAGCTGGGCAACACCCCCGACAAACCGCACCGCAAGTGCGCGCGCATCGTGGGCGACTGCCTGGGTAAATATCACCCCCATGGCGACACCTCGGTGTACGACGCGCTGGTGCGTATGGCGCAGGATTTCTCCATGCGCGAAAGGCTGGTGGACGGCCATGGCAACTTTGGCTCGCTCGACGGCGACAGCGCCGCCGCCATGCGCTATACCGAAGCGCGCATGGCGCCGCTTGCCATGCAGATGCTGCGCGATATCGAAAAGGACACCGTCCCCTTCCATCTGAATTTCGACGACACCCTCAAGGAGCCCGACATTCTGCCCGCGCGCTACCCCAATCTTCTGGTCAACGGCGCCACGGGCATCGCTGTGGGTCTGGCCACCAATATTCCTCCGCACAACCTGCGCGAAATCATCAGCGCTGTCAAGCTGCGCATCGATCAGCCCCGCGCCACGCTGGATGACTTTCTGCAGGTGGTGCCCGCGCCTGATTTCCCCACCGGCGGCGTGCTGCTGCGCACGCCCGAAATCCGCACGGCCTATGAAACCGGCCGCGCCAAATTGACCCTGCGCGCCAAAGTGCACATTGAAAAGGGGCCGCTCGGCCGCTCGCTCATCTGTATCACCGAGGTTCCCTATCAGGTGAACAAGGCGGATATGCTGGCCAAAATTCTCAAGCTCTCCGAGGAGAAGAAAGCGATCTTTGGCTGCATCCACGACATCCGCGATGAAAGCGACCGCACGGGTCTGCGCGCCGTCATTGAAATCAAAAAGGACTTTGACCCCGAAAAGGTGCTGCAAAAGCTCTATAAATACAGCGACCTGCAGGTCACCTACGGCGTCAATATGGTCGCCATCTGCGAGGGCAAGCCCATGCAGCTGGGGCTCATCCCCATGCTGGACGCCTTCATCAATCATCAGAAAAACGTCATCACCCGCCGCTCACAGTATGATCTGGAGCAGGCGCAAGCCCGCGCGCATATCGTGGACGGCCTGATTCGCGCGGTGGATGTGCTGGACGAAATCATCAAGACCATCCGCTCTTCACAAAACGGCAAGGAAGCCAGGCAGCGGCTGTGCGACCAGTTCGGCTTTACCGAGGTGCAGGCGCAGGCCATTTTGGATCTGCGGCTCCAGCGCCTCACGGGACTGGAGATTCTGGCGCTGCGCGAGGAGTATTCCCAGCTGCAAAAGCAGATTGCAGAGCTTATGAGCATCCTCTCCAGCGAACGCAAGCTGCTCAACGTCATCAAGAAGGAACTGACCGAGATCGCGCAGCAATACGGCGACGACCGCCGCACCCAGCTGCTGGGCGAAGAGGAAATCGCCCAGCCCGAGGAAGAGGAAGATATAGAGCTTCCCGTGCTGGAGGACGCTGTGGTGCTCTATACCCGCGGCGGACAGCTGCGGCGCATGTCGCTGCGCATGTATGAAAAGCTGGGCGTCCCCACACAGGAAAGCGATATGCCGCGCTTCCTGCTGCGCACGCAGACAGATCATACCCTGCTGTTTTTCACCGACCGCGGCCAGTGCCACACGCTCAGCGTGGGCGCCATTGCCGAAACGCTGCGGCCCAAGGAGCGCGGCGTAGCGCTCACGGGCATTCTGCCGGGCATCGAAACAAACGAGCGCTGCATCCGCATTCTGGATGTCGCACCCAAAGGCTTTGAGGACCTGCCCGACCTTCTCTTCTTCACCCGCAGCGGCATGGTCAAGCGCAGCGCCGCCACGGAATACGCCGTGCGCCGCCAGCACTTTGCCGCGCTGTCGCTCAAGGAAAACGACGCCGTGGTGGATGTCATCCTGTCTGCGCCCAAAACCGACCTTTGCATTGTGACCCGCGGCGGCATGAGCATCCGCTTTGCGCTCGATACGGTGCCCGCCCAGGGACGCGCCTCGGGCGGCGTAAAGGGCATCAACCTGCAGGCGGGGGACGAGGTGATCCTGGGCGACACGCTGCAGAACACCGAGCAGCTGCTTTTGTTCAGCGAATGCGGCTGCGCCAAGCGCGTGCCCGGCGCGCTGCTTGACCCGCAGGGACGCGCCGGCAAGGGCGTGCGCATCTTCACCTTCAATAAAAACGGCAGCAACGGCGCGTATATCGCCGCCTGCAGGAAGCTCTCCTCCGTGCGTGAATTCACCGTGCAGCAGCGCAGCGGCACGCTCACGCCCATGAGCAGCGAGTCCATCGCCTGCCAGGGCATGGCGGATCGCGGCAAAATGGCGGTGATCGCGCTGATGGACGACGTGGTGACCGATATCATCCTGTGGTAAGCCGCGGGGCAGAAAACAAAAAGAAGCAAACCGACAGGGACATAAAACATTCACAGCCGCAGCAGTTTGTTCTGCTGCGGCTGTCAGACTATCAACAAAATAGGCACACAGCTGCCGGAATGCAATGAAGGGGCGCAGCTCCTTCATTTTTATTCCGCAGAACCGGCTTTGCCG
>CAMGDO010000042.1 GCA_946042585.1 uncultured Clostridia bacterium | reverse complement strand
ATCCAACAGAGTACTATCGCAAGGAGCCGTGAAGCCATGAAGTGCCAGTTCTGCAACTGCCCGGACAGCCGTGTGGTCGATTCCCGACCGACTGAGGAGGGCAACAGCATTCGCCGCCGCCGCGAATGCATCAACTGCGGCCGCCGCTTTACCACCTATGAAAAAGTCGAGATGCCTCAGCTTCTGGTGATCAAAAAGGACAACACCCGCGAACTGTTTAACGCGCAGAAAATCCGCAACGGAATCATTCAGGCCTGCCACAAGCGGCCGGTGACGGCGGGCGATATCGAGCGCATCGTCGCCTCGGTGGAGCAGATGGCCTATAACAGCCTGCAGGCGGAAATCACCACCAAGCAGATTGGCGAAATGGTGATGGCGTCGCTGCGCAAGCTCGACGAGGTAGCCTATGTGCGCTTTGCCTCGGTGTATCGCCAGTTTACGGACATTCCCACCTTCATGCGCGAGCTGAGCCAGATGCTGGACGAAGCGGGACACGGTGAAAAAAACGAATAAGCCGCCGCACGGACTTTGGCGCACCCTCATAGAATGGAGTGATTCCAATATGGGAGGTGCGCTGATTTTATGTCCGAAACCAATCTGACTACATCCTGTGCCTATACCTACACCGTCAGGCGCGGTGACAGCTTCTATCTGATCGCACGCCGTCTGGGCGTGCCGCTGCGCGACCTGATGAACGCCAATCCCGATATTCATCCCGCGCGGCTGATGGTGGGCGACCGGCTGTGCATTCCCTCCTGCGCGGATCATCCGGCGCAGGAGCCCGGCAACGGCACGGAAACCGAAACACCCGAAACCACGCCGCCTGAAACGACGCCGCCCGAAGAAACAACGCCCGAGGAAACGCCGGAAATGCCGCCGGAGGTCTCCCGGTGCCCCGAAAACCGCCGCGCGGTGGTGGAGGAGGGACAGACGGTGGCGGATCTTCAGATTGCCTACGACAAGAGCTATCACACGCTGGAGGCAGCCAATCCGGATGTGGATCTGGAAAACCTCACGGCGGGGCAGACCGTGTGCGTGCCCGCGATCAATCTGCCCTGCGCGCTGCCCTCGAGCATCGTGATGACGGAGGGGGAAACGCTTGAGAGCGTGGCGGTGCGCTTCAATCTGCCGGTCGCATCGCTCCTGCGTGCGAACCCGTGCCTGGCGCCCGATGATTTTGCGGCGGGCGTAACGGTGAAGCTGCCGCAATAAGGGCAGAGCCTTCGGAGCAGGACGCTGGCACACAAAATTGCGGAGAATTTCTTGCGCTTTTTCTAAAAAGGCGGTATAATGCCCCCGTCGTGTGGCGAGGAGCGTAAATCCAGATGCACTGGATTTACGCTCTTCTTTTGTTGCGGAAAGGAGATAGAAAAATGCAAAATTCCCAAACTGAATCGCGCCTGCTGGTGCAGGAGAAGCCCGGAAAACTCATGCGCATGTATGCCGTGCCGTGTATCGTGTCGCTGCTGGTGGCGGCGCTGCTGCTTCCCCGCTGGTTCGGGCTTAATGGCGTATTGTATTCCATGCCGGCATCAGACATACTGACATTCATTCTTTCGGCTGTAATTCTGATGCAAACCGATCGACAGCTTGACAAAGATATTCGGAATGCGGTAACATAAAATGCAACACCCCTTTTTGATGAACATATTAAGGAGACAAAACAATGAAAAGGTTTGATGCTGCCATTATCGGCGGCGGCATTGGCGGGCTGATGGCTGCCTACCGCCTGAAGGAAAAGAACAGGGACATGCGCGTGTGCATTCTGGAGCGCGGCAATATGCTGGAAAAGCGCAGCTGCCCGGCCGGCAAGGGCCGCGGCTGCGTGCGCTGCAATATCTGCTCCATCACCTCGGGCTTTGCCGGCGCAGGCGCGTTCTCGGATGGCAAATTCAACCTGGGCACGGCCTATGGCGGCACGCTGGGCGAGGAGCTGGGCGATGACGAGGCCATGCGCTATATCGACGAGGTGGATCGGGTGCTGACCAGGCACTGCACGGGCGAGGCGCCCGAGGTGTATCAGAGCTGTGAGGAGCTCAAGCTCAAATGCCTGCAGAACAATCTGCGGCTGCTGGACATGAATGTGAAGCACCTGGGCACGGACCGCAATTTTTCCACGATGCTGCACATCATCGAGCACCTGCAGCAGGAGGGCGTGGAGCTTCTGCCGCTGCACGAATGCGAGCATATCGTCAGCACGGACGACGGATACGAGCTGCAGATTGCGGGCAGGGAGTCCCTGCATGCGCAGCATGTGATCATCGCCACGGGCCGCAGCGGCGCCAGCTTCCTGAGCACCTTCTGCCGGGAGCATCATGTGCGCACCACCTCCAATTCGGTGGATATCGGCGTGCGCGTGGAGATGAAGGACGCCATCTGGCGCGAGTTCTCCAGCCGGATCTATGAGCCCAAGATTCTGTACCGCACAAAGACGTTTGAGGATCGCTGCCGCATGTTCTGCTTCAATCAGGGCGGCATCGTGTCGGCGGAAAACAATCATGGCATCATCACGGCCAACGGTCATGCCTATGCCGATCCGGCGCGGAAAACGGAGAATTGCAACTTCGCCATTCTGTCCTCCATTCATTTCACCGAGCCGTTCAATCAGCCAACGGAATATGCCGAATATATTTCGCGCCTGGCCAATCTGATTTCCAATGGCAACGTGCTGGTGCAGCGCTTTGGCGATCTGGTGCGCGGACGCCGCACCAATGAGCATCGCCTGCTGCAGAACACCGTGCGGCCGACGCTCAAGGCCACGGCGGGCGATATTTCGCTGGTGCTGCCGCATCGCCTGCTGACCAATATTATCGAGACGATCTATGCGCTGGACCGCGTGGCGCCCGGCACGGCCAATGACGATACGCTGCTGTACGGGTGCGAAAGCAAATACTACTCTATCCGTCCGGTTTTCATGAACAAAAATTTTGAACTGGTGGATAACATCTACATCATCGGCGACGGCAGCGGCATCTGCCGCGGGCTGTCCCAGTCCGGCGCGATGGGCATCTATGTGGCGGACGCCATTCTGGCAAAATAAGGCGCGGTGGCCTTTGGGGGCACAATAGATACAGGCGCGCTATTGACGATGACGCCGGAATGCGATAGAATACTGATAACTGAATACTGACCTCCTTCACCACCGGGTGAAGGGCTAAGGGTGCTTGGGACAGACCGCAGGTACGGCGCGAAGGACGCGCTATAAGGCTGTCCCGGGCACCGTTTTTATTGAAAGGAAGCGTGAAAAAGAATGAAGATTGCGCCTTTTCTGGTGGAAGAATGGATGAACGCCTGCGAGACGAGAGCAAAGTACAACATTGCCGAGACATGCGTGGACTCGATCTCGCTGAATGAGCTGCTTATGCTGACCGGCACGCAGCGCGAGGCGTTTCTTGAGCCCTTTTGCAGCCGCCGCCTGACCTATGGCGATATCGAGGGCGCGCCGGCGCTGCGGGAGGGCATCTGCTCGCTGTACCGCACGCTTCAGATGGACGAGGTGATAACCACGCACGGCGCTGCGGGTGCGAATCATCATGTGTTCTATTCGCTGGTGGAGACAGGCGATAGGGTGATCAGCGTATCGCCGACCTATCAGCAGCTGTATTCCATTCCAGCGTCCTTTGGCGCGGATGTGCAGATTCTTAAATTGCGCCGGGAGGATGGCTTTCAGCCCGATCTTGCCCAGCTGCGCCGCCTGGCAGTGCCGGGAACAAAAATGATCTGCATCAATAATCCCAACAACCCCACCGGCGCGCTGATGGACGAAGAGACGCTGCGGGAAATCGTGCGCATTGCGCGCGCATGCGGCGCATATGTTCTGTGCGACGAGGTGTATCGCCATCTGACGCAGGAGGACGTGTGGATGCCCTCGATCGTCGATCTGTATGAGAAGGGCATCTCGGTGGGCAGCATGTCCAAGGTGTTTTCGCTGGCGGGGCTGCGGCTGGGCTGGATTGCCACGCACGATCAGGAAGCAATCCGCGCGTGCCTGTCGCACCGCGATTACAATCTGATCAGCTGCGGCATGTTTGACGAGGCGGCGGCAGCGCTGGCGCTGAAAAACAGCGAGGCGCTTTTGCAGCGCAGCCGCGGCATTGTGCGGCGGAATCTGCGGCTGCTGGATGAGTTTGTGCAGCGCACGCCGCTGCTGCAGTATGTCAGGCCGCAGGCGGGCACCACGGCGCTTTTGTATTACGATGCTGCGCTGTCCTCGCGGGATTTCTGCGCGCGGCTGCTGGATGAGACCGGTGCGTTTCTGACGCCGGGCGACTGCTTTGGCATACCGCACAGCGCGCGCATCGGCTATGCGTGCGACACACAGACGCTTGCGGACGGTCTGGCGGCGCTGGGACGCTTTCTGGAGGGGCTGCAAAAGCGCTGAACGGACAATGCACAACCGCTTGCCGACCCGAAAAACGGGCGTTGTGTTTTCACGGACAGATGTGATATACTGTCCATAATTATACCCGTCTGGAGGAAAGATACATGAGTTCAAAGGTTTACTTCACCACCTTTCGCTGCCCCGGCAAGGAGAACCTGCTGAAAAAGTTCCGCCGTCTGGCTGAAACCGCGGGCATTGGCGATATTGATATGCAGGACAAATTCGTGGCGGTGAAAATGCACTTTGGCGAGCCGGGCAATATTGCCTATCTGCGCGCCAATTATGCCAGGGCCCTGTGCGACCTGATCAAGGAAAAGGGCGGCAAGCCCTTCCTGACGGACAGCAATACCCTGTATATCGGCCGCCGCAGCAACGCGCTGGATCATCTGGAGGCCGCGTATGAGAATGGCTTCAATCCCCTCAGCACGGGCTGCCATGTGATTATCGCCGACGGCCTCAAGGGAGACGACGAGGTGGCTGTGCCGGTGAACGGCGAATATGTGCAGAAGGCGTATATCGGCCGCGCGGTGATGGACGCCGATGTGGTGATCTCGCTCACGCATTTCAAGGGCCATGAAAGCACGGGCTTTGGCGGCGCGCTCAAGAACATCGGCATGGGCTGCGGCAGCCGTCTGGGGAAAAAGGATATGCATTCCTCTGAAAAGCCGGCTGTGGATCAGGAAAAGTGCGTGGGCTGCGGCGTATGCCGGCAGAACTGCGCGCACGATGCCATCACCGTATCGGGCAAGGCCTATATCGACGCGACCCGCTGCGCGGGCTGCGGCCGCTGCATCGAGCAGTGTCCGCAAAAGTGCGTGCATCCCATGGACGCGCGCGCCAATGAGATTCTGTCGCGGAAAATCGCCGAATACACCGCGGCGGTCGTGCGCGGCAGACCGTGCTTCCATATCTCCCTGGCATGCGATATTTCTCCCTATTGCGACTGCTACTCCATCAATGACGCGCCCGTGCTGGAGGATATCGGCATGTTCGCTTCCTTTGATCCCGTGGCGCTGGATCAGGCGTGTGCGGACATGGCCAACAGCCGCCGCCCCGTGCGCGACAGCCTGCTGTATGAGCGCGGACAGGGACGGATGGGCGACCATTTCAAGACCATGCATCCCACCATCGACTGGGAGGCGGGTCTTGAGCAGGGCGTGAAGCTGGGAATCGGCGTGCGGGAGTATGAGCTGATCGAGATGAAATAATTCAGACGGGGAAAAAGGCGCAGGAGCGCGGGCTTCTGCGCCTTTTCACGGGAGGAGACATATGCGGAAACGCTGGATGCGTTTGGCTCTGTGGTGCGTGATCCTTGTGCTGCTGGCGGCGATCGCGCTGTTTTCCGCACAGAATGGCGAAGCCTCACAGAAGCTGAGCGACGGCGTGGTGCAGCGTCTGCTGACGCTCTTTTGGTCGGGATATGCACCCGCGCCCGCGCAGGAGCAGGCGCGGGTGTGGCAGACGGCGGTGCTTGTGGTGCGAAAGGGCGCGCACGCGACGGAATTTCTGCTGCTGGGCGCGGCGCTGTATTTGCTGCTGCGCAGCTATGCGGCGCGGCGTGCCGCGCTGTGCGCGTGGAGCCTTGCCGCCGCCTACGGCGCGCTGGACGAAATACACCAATTGTTTTCCATCGGGCGCGCGGGGAGAATCACCGATGTGCTGATTGACGCATCGGGCGCGGCGCTGGGCGTGTGGCTGGTATGGGGAATCATGCGCCTTGCGGCCAGAAAGCGCAAGGATTGACAGGTCATAGGCACGCTGATATAATCAAAACACCTGCGCGGGGGTATCCTTTTCCCCGGGCGGGCATCTTTGCGTAGAAAGAAGGGGGAGAACGCATGGCGGAAAATATGCTGCAAAGGCTGCTCGGGTCTAAGGTACTGGCGCAGATTCTGGAGCATGCCGTAACGCCGGAAGGCGCGGCGGTCTATGAGGCGTGCGAGGGCGCGCGCGCTGCGCTGGCGGCAGCCGTGGCCATTGGCAGCGGACGGCAGGTGCTGTGCGTGCTGCCCTCTGACCGGGATGCGGCGCGCATGGCGGAGGATGTGGGGCAGTATCTGCCGCAGGGCGCGGGCACGCTGATGGCGCGCGAAAGGCAGTTTGCCCGGGCGGTGTCCAGCCGCGAGGGCGAATGGCAGCGCCTGCGGATGCTGGACGGCGTGCGGACGGGCGATGTGCGCGTATTGTGCGTGGCGGCGGATACGCTCCTGTGGCGCATGACGCCGCCGCCGGTCTATGACAAAATGACGGTGCGGCTGCGCGTGGGCGATGTGATTGCCCCCGCTGCGCTGATGGAGCGGCTGCTGGAAGCGGGCTATGAGCGGGTGGACATGGTGGAGGGCAAGGGGCAGTGCGCGCTGCGCGGCGCCATTGTGGATGTATATCCGCCCTGCGAAAGCGATGCGCTGCGCATCGAGTTTTTCGATGACGAGGTGGACGGCATGCGCACCTTTGACTGCGTGAGCCAGCGCAGCAACGGGCGTCTGGAGGAAGCGCGCATTGCGCCGTCGGCGGAATATCTGCTGGGAAACGCCGATCGCGCGCAGGCGGGCGCGCGCATCCGCTGTCTGGTGGAGGACGCCCTGACGCGCGAAACGCAGGCGCGGCCGCAGATGCATGTGGCCGAGGCGCTGCCCGGAGAGGAAGAAGCGGACGAATATGCCGGGGGACAGCGCGGGGGCCTGCGCCGTCTTCTGCAGGAAGCGGAGGCGCTCGAGGGCGGCGCTCTGCCCCGGCAGATGGATCTGTGGGCGCAGATTGCGCTGCCGGAAACGTGCCAGCTGTTGGATTATCTGGAAAACCCCATTGTGCTTCTGGATACGCCCGACCGCTGCCG
>CAMGDO010000041.1 GCA_946042585.1 uncultured Clostridia bacterium | reverse complement strand
CCTGTTTCCCGCGCCTTCATGCGCAGCTTTTCTTCCAGTTCGACCAGCCGTTTCGCCTGCAGTTGAACCTCCCGCACGATTTCCTCCGCTGTTTTTCCCAGCGTCACCCGATTTTCCAGCACATACAGTCCCGCGTTTCTTCCTTCTGCTCCGCCGTTTTCGCCACGCAGAATCATGCCGGCTGCCGCGCTGATTTTCATCGCCACGGGAATCTGCCTGGCAAGCGTCATCATGGGCAGATGAAGCAGCGCCGAAGCGCGCATGCCTGTGCCTGCGTCGCAGGGACGCGCAGTCAGAAAGCCGTATTCCTCTGATTTCGCCATTTGTCCGTCCTGCTGCAGCTGCTCTGCCACTTCGCTGCACAGCAGGAGGCACTCCATCATATCCTGCTGCGCGTTGGCCGCAATTAAGAGATGATCCATGCCCGCCGTCTGCACGCACAGCGTTCTGTCGGTGCGCAGATAGGCAGCCGATGCAACCGCGTCGTCCGCTTCCGCGCACAGCAAACGGGATTCTCGCAGCGTGCGCTTTTCCTCGTCATCCATATCGCGCAGCATCCTGTAGGCGTAGGTATCCTGTACCCGCTGCAGCGTTTCCTGCGCGCGGACATTGACTTCACGCGCCGTTTCAGCGTTTTCATCGGCGTCAAAGGGCAGATCGGCATAATTACGCCGCAGCGCCACAGCGACGTCCAGCAGATAATCTCTCATTCGCTCTGCGCCTCCCCGCTCTGCCCCATCAGCGCGCGGATTTCATCGCGCAGCTCTGCTGCGCGCTCATAGTTTTCCACGCTTACAGCCTCCTGCAGCTGACGGCGTAGCGCATCCAGCGCGCTGTTTTCCACCGCAGGCTCCTCAGGCTCCTGCGATACCACGGCCTGTTCATGCTGCTTCTTGCCATCCATGCGCAGAAACAACGCATCCATCGTATCGGAAAAAGCCAAGTAGCACGCGCTGCAGCCTGCGCGTCCCGTGCGGCACAGCTGCTCCAGCGTGCGTCCGCACTGCGGGCAGGGCAGCGTTGTCTGGAATTTCTCTTCCGCCGTCATTCCCAGCATGGCTGCCTGCAGCCCCGCCGCATCGCCGCGCTGCAGCGCACCGGCGCATTGCGGGCACAGCTTGCGATGAAGCGATTTTCCGGCAAAAAGCACCGTCACGGACATCCGCGCCGTGCGCCTGCCGCATACCTCACACATCATCTCTCAGCCCTCCTCATCAGCCATCGCCCTGCGCTGCGCCACCGAAAGCACCATACTGCGCAGAATCCTGGCGCGAAGCGCGTCCTTCATTTCCGCCGGCATGGGCGCAGACAGCGCCCCGGCGCTGGTAGCCGCGCGCATCAGCTGCGCATTATCCTCCGTAATCATCCCGCACTCCGCCAACTGTCGGCACAGAATCTGCGCCTCGCTTTCCGTGATCGATTCTCCGATACGCTCACGAAGCAGATATCGCATCTGTTCGTTTTCGCTGCGCACAATGCGCACAATACGGATATATCCGCCGCCGCCGCGCTGACTGCTTGTCACATAGCCGTGGTCGGGCGTAAAGCGGGTGGAAAGCACATAATTGATCTGGGAAGGCGCGCAATGAAAATACTCTGCCAGCTCGTTGCGCTTCAGATCCACGCCATCCTGCTGCTCCTCACTCATCAATTCCTTGATAAACTGCTCGATCGTATCGCTCAGCCTCAAATCTATCACTCCCTGGCCATCCAAGATACTGACCTACTTTGACCATCAGAATTTTATCATACCATCGGACAAAAAGCAACATATTTTTCGCATTTCCTATTGACAGAGCGGCGCGATTATGGTTTAATCATTTACGCTCTCAGGTTTAGTAATTCTAAACCGCCAAGTGAAAACAAAAGTTTAGCAGACCTAAACTTTCCCGGCAGGAGGCGACCGAAATGAATATAGGCGAGCGGTTGCGCAGGCTGCGTATTCAGCGGAATCTGACTCAGGAAGAGATGGCGGACCGGTGTGAACTGAGCAAGGGTTTCATTTCGCAGGTTGAACGCGATCTGGCTTCTCCCTCCATCGCTACGCTCACAGACATGCTCGAATGTCTGGGAAGCGACTTGAAAACCTTCTTTTCAGAAGCGGACAGCGACGAAAAAATGGTGTTCAGTCCATCCGACATGTTTGAGAAAACGGACAGGGAAACGCTCAACGGCAGCATTGTCTGGCTCGTTCCCAGCGCCCAGAAGAACGAAATGGAGCCCATTCTCATGCAGATCGGCCCGGGCGGCAGCTCTCAGGAGTTCCCGCCGCACGAGGGCGAGGAATTCGGCTATGTGCTCTCGGGCAGCATCGTGCTCAAAATCGGCGAAAAAAAGCTGCGCGTCAAGACAGGCTGCAGCTTCTGCATTCACCCTACCGCGCCCCATTGCGTGATCAACACCGGCAAGCGTGAAGCAAAGCTATTGTGGGTATCCACCCCGCCCAGCTTCTGAGCCATCATTTCATTTGTTGAAGGAGACAACCGACATGAGCGAAGAACCGCGCATGATCCATCTGGAGAACATCTCCAAAGAATATAACGGCGTCACCGTTTTGAGCGACATCAATCTCTACATCCGCAAGAAGGAATTTGTCACGCTCCTTGGCCCCTCCGGCTGCGGCAAAACCACCACGCTGCGCATCATCGGCGGCTTTGAATATCCTTCCACCGGCCGCGTCGTGTTTGACGGAAAGGACATCACCACCCTGCCGCCCTACAAGCGCCGCGTCAATACCGTCTTTCAGAAGTATGCGCTGTTTCCTCATCTGAATGTGCAGGATAATATCGCCTTTGGTTTGAAAATCAAGAAAATGAGCCGCGGCGAAATCTCCCGCCGCGTGGACAAGATGCTTGATCTGGTCAACCTCAATGGCTATGGCAAGCGCAGCGTGGAATCGCTTTCAGGTGGTCAGCAGCAGCGCATCGCCATCGCGCGCGCCCTTGTGAACGAGCCCGAGGTATTGCTGCTTGACGAGCCGCTGGGCGCGCTGGATCTCAAGCTGCGCAAGGAAATGCAGCTGGAGCTCAAATCCATGCAGCAGCGGCTGGGCATCACCTTCCTCTATGTCACCCACGATCAGGAGGAAGCGCTGACCATGAGCGACACCATCGTGGTGATGAACGCCGGCCACATCCTGCAGATCGGCACGCCCAAGAAAATCTATGATGAGCCCAAGAGCGCGTTTGTTGCCCGGTTCATCGGAGAGAGCAATATCATCCGCGGCACCATGGTGCGCGATGAGCTGGTGCATTTCAGCGATATGGATTTCGCCTGCGTGGACTCCGGCTTTGGCGAAAATGTGCCGGTGGATGTGGTCATCCGCCCGGAGGATCTGATGATCGTGGGCGAGGATATCGGCCAACTCACAGGCGTTGTCAAGAGCGTGCTGTTCAAGGGCGTTCACTATGAAATGATGATCGATACGGGCGATTTCACATGGAAGGTGCACTCCACCACCATGCAGCCCGCGGGCTCCCGCGTTGGCCTTTCCGTCGTCCCCTTCAATATTCACATCATGCGTCCCACAAAGGAGGACAGCGCCAAATGATGGATCTGCACCTTCCCGCATGGGCCATATGGGTCATGCTTGCCGGTCTTGCGGTGTTCATTGTGATGTTTATCATCATTCTGCGCCGCAATCACGGCGTGAAGCGCAGCATGTTTTCCACCCCCTATGCCCTGTGGATGATCATCTTCACCATCATCCCCTGCCTGCTGGTCGCTTATTATGCGTTCACGGATGCCAACGGCAAATTCACGCTGGATAACTTCATCTCTTTCTGGGACAGCAACCATGAGATGAACAAGGAGCTGGCCAACCTGGGCTTTGACCCCGCCGCCATGGGCTTCACCCGCGGCATGGTCAATATCAGCACGCTTGTGTATTCGCTGTGGATGGCCTTTCTCTGCACCGTCATCTGTCTGCTGATTGGCTATCCCGCAGCGCTGTTCATGGCGGAACGCGATTTCAAGCTCGGCGCCACGCTGGTCACGCTGTTTATCATTCCCATGTGGATGAATTTCCTGCTGCGCACCATCGCCTGGATGAGCCTTCTGGAAGACAATGGTCTGATCAATACGCTCCTGGTCAGCCTGGGCTTTTCCCGTGTGCAGCTGATGTATAACAACAGCGCCGTGCTGCTGGGCATGGTCTACAACTTCCTGCCCTTTATGGTGTTTCCCATCTACAATTCCATCAGCAAGCAGGATTACAGGCTCACCGAAGCAGCCATGGATCTGGGCGCCGGGAGAATGCTCACCTTCATTCGCGTCACATTCCCGCTCAGCCTTCCCGGCGTGGTTTCGGGCATCACCATGGTCTTCATGCCCGCAGTCACCACCTTCTTCATTCCCCGCATGCTGGGCGGAGGCAACACCGAAATGTTCGGCGATCTGATCGAGCGCACCTTCCTGACCGCCAACAACTGGAACCTCGGCAGCGCGCTGAGCCTGATCATGATGGTTCTGATCCTGCTTTCCCTGGGGCTTTTGCGCAAGGTTGATCCCGAAGGCGAAGGAGGCAGCATGATATGAGAAAGTTCCTCAAGCGCTTCTATCTGGCCATCGTGCTGTTTTTCCTTTATGTTCCCATTGCCGTACTGATCATCCTGTCCTTCAATGCCGGCAAGAGCCGTGCCAAATGGGAAGGCTTTTCCCTGACATGGTATGCGCAGCTGTTCAGCGACAAGGCCATCATGAACGCGCTGTATGTGACCATCACCATCGCGGTGCTGGCTGCCATCTTCGCCACCATTCTGGGCACGCTGGCCGCCATCGGCATTCACGCCATGAAAAAGCGGCCGCAGGCGCTGATGATGACGCTGACCAACATCCCCATGACCATGCCGGATATCGTAACGGGCGTGTCGCTGATGCTTTTGTTTCTGTTCACCAAGGTTGAACGCGGATATGTCACCATGCTGCTGGCGCACATCACCTTTGACACCCCGTATGTTATCCTGTCCGTCATGCCCAAGCTCAAGCAGATGAACAAGCACAGCTATGAAGCCGCGCTGGACCTGGGCGCCACGCCCATATATGCGCTGTTTCATGTGATTCTGCCGGAGATCATGCCCGGCGTTATCACAGGCGCCATGCTGGCCTTCACGCTTTCGCTGGATGATTTCACCATCAGCTATTTCACCACATCCCCGCTGGTGCAGAATCTCTCCACCCTGATTTATTCGCAGGCCCGCAAGGGCATCAAGCCCACCATGAACGCCCTGTCGGCGCTGATGTTTGTGGCGCTGCTGATTCTGCTGCTCATTGTGAATCGACGCTCTAACAAAGCTGTTGATAAAAACTGAAAAACGGAGGTAAACACATCATGAAGAAGATTTCCCTGTTGCTGGTACTCACCCTGATTGCTTCTCTTCTCTGCGCTCCCTGCGCCATGGCTGAAGAGGTCGTCAACGTCTACAACTGGTACGATTATATGGACGAACGCGTTTTTGAGCTGTTTGAGCAGGAAACCGGTATTGTCGTCAAGCCTTCCTATTTCACCACCAACGAGGATATGATGGTGCAGGTTCGCATCAATCCCGGCGCATATGATGTTGTTTTCCCCTCCGATTACTGCGTGGAGCGAATGATTTCTGAAAACCTTCTGGCGGAAATCAATTTTGACAACATACCCAACCTGCAGTATATTTCCTCCTGGATGCTGAATCCCGACTATGACCAGGAGAACAAATACTCCGTTCCCTTCATGTGGGGCACCGTGGGCATTCTTTATGATTCGACCCGGGTGACCGAGGAGGAAGCCAGCTCCTGGAGCGTGCTGTGGAATGAGAAGTACGCCAAGGAAATCTTCATGCTCGCTTCCATTCGCGACACGCTGGGCGTTGCGCTCAAGTATCTGGGCTACTCCATGAACACCCGTGATCCCGCGCAGCTCAAGGAAGCCACGCAGCTGCTGATTGAGCAAAAGCCCCTGGTCAAGGCCTATCAGGTGGATGAAACCAAGGAAAAGATGGTTATCGGCGAAGGCGCGCTGGCTGTCGTATACAGCGGCGACGCCCTCTATGCCATGGATCTGAACGAGAATCTGGCTTATTCCGTTCCCGTGGAAGGCAGCAACGTATGGATTGACCCGATGGTCATCCCCGCCACCGCCAAGAATAAGGAAAACGCCGAGAAGTTCATCAATTTCCTCTGCCGTCCCGACATCGCGCAGATGAACTGCGAGTATATCTATTACTCCTCCCCCAACGACGGCGCCATTGCTCTGATGGGTGAGGAATACACCGAGAACGAAACCATCAATCCTCCTCAGGATGTGATTGACCGCTGCGAGTTTTTCCATGATATTCCCGAAAACTACATGACCATCTATAACGCGCTGTGGAGTCAGGTTGTAAACGCCAAATAAAACGCAGTGCGGAAAGGAATCGCATGAAGAATCACAATGCGGCTCGCCGGATCGTCTTTGTCTTCGTCCTGGCGCTGCTGGCGCTTCTCTGCGCCGGCGTGCTTGGCGAAGGCAGCTATCGCACATTGACAAGCGGCAATTACGGCGACGATGTGCTTGCGCTCAAGAAACGTCTGGCCGATCTTGGCTACTTCACCGGAAAAAGCTTCAACAACCGCTATACCGACGATACGGTGTCGCGCGTCAAAGCGTTTGAAAAAGCCTGCGGCCTTACACAGACCGGCGTTGCCACGCCGGCTCTGCAGGCGCTGCTTTTCTCTGACGACGCCATCTATAAGCAAAGCGGCGACAATGTATCCGGCAGGGAAGCGCTGCCTGATCCATCCATTCCCGACTGTGCGTACCGCACGCTCAACTTTGACAGCGTCGGCGACGATGTGCTGGCATTGAAAATGCGGCTTTACACGCTGGGCTATTTTAGCGGCAAACCCGAGACGAGCGGATTTAGCGCCTCGGCTATTGAAGCCGTTCACGCCTATCAGGCATTCATGGGCGAAGAAGAATCGGATATCGTTTCCGTTGCGCTGCAGGAGCATCTCTTTGGCACTTCCGCAGTCGCTGCCACCCCAAAGCCCTATACCGCCGTCCCCACGTCCGTCCCCGCCTTCACCGCCAAGCCCACCACTACGCCGCGCCTGCCCACGCAGGCTGTGACGCTGCCCGCGCTCAATGAGGATGGCTTCCTGGCCGACGCAAACGCTGAACCCTTTGTGCATGCCGACCGCGACGACGGCCACTGGTACTATATCAGTCAGAACCTGTTCATCGAGATCGTGCGCAAGTATACCCCCC
>CAMGDO010000040.1 GCA_946042585.1 uncultured Clostridia bacterium | reverse complement strand
GGATAAAGGAGAGCATTCCCGCCTGATCGTCATAGGGCGCATTGTCAATGGTGCCCACCTGATAGAAGAATGCGCTCAGACGGCGCTCCGCGGTCACAGCTGGATCCAGATTGCGCAGCGCGCCCGCCGCGCCATTGCGGGCGTTTTTCAGCGGAATCGCCGCTGTTTTATTATATTTTTCCAGTGCGGACAGGCGCATGATGCACTCGCCCTGCACCTCCAGACGCCCCTGATAGGGAATGGTCAAAGGAATGTCGCGTATGGTGCGCGCCTGCGGCAGAATCGCTTCGCCCACCACGCCGTCTCCGCGCGTGGCCGCCTGCGTCAGCACGCCGTTTTCATACGTCAGGTTCAGCGTCAGCCCGTCGAATTTGTATTCCACGCCGTAGCGCAGCGGCGCCAGCGACGGATCCTGGGCGCGCAGCTTCTCCGCGCGTGCCAGCCAGTCTGAAAGCTCCGCCTCGCTTTGCACCTTGTCCATGCTCCACAGCCGCGTGATGTGCCGGTGCTTGACAAACTCCGGCAGCACATCGCCGCCCACGCGATGGGTGGGCGAATCAGGCAGTCTTTCCCCCGTCTCGCTTTCCAGCCGCACCAGTTCGTCATACAGCCTGTCATACTGCGCATCCGCCATCACGGGCTCATCCAGCGTATAATATGCGTGCGCCGCGCGGTTGAGCTTTTCCGTCAATTCGCGCATGCGCGCCATTTTGCTCTCCATGCTCTTACTCCTCCACCTTTACGATGGGTGCAATCGACAATGCAAAAACCTTTTCTCCAAAGACGGGGAACACAATGCTGATGCGCGCGCTGTCGCCGCTGCCTGTCACCTCGCGCACGACCCCCTTGCCGAATTTGCGGTGAAGCACATGATCGCCCGCGCTGAACAGCTGAATCTGCACATTGCGCGCATTCGACGGTGTAAAGCCGCGCTGCACGCCGGGAATCTGTGCGGGCGCCATGGGCCTTGCGGGCGAGCGCGCCGCCCTGCGCTGCGAAGGCGCAGGCTCACCATAGCCGTATTGCGGCCTGTCCTCGGCGCTTTCATAACGGTCTCGGCGCAGGCCCGAGCCGCCATAGCTGCCCCAGCCGCCGCGATTTGGCGCGATTGAGGCGCTCTGCTGTGCGCTCCCGCTCCATTCCTCCCGAATCAGCCGGCGGGGAACCTCCTGCAGGAAGCAGGAGGGCGCGTTGAACTGCATCTGATTGAACAGCATGCGCCGGCGCGCCATGGACAGATGCAAAAGCCTGCGCGCGCGCGTGACGCCCACATAGCACAGCCGCCGTTCTTCCTCCACGCGGTTGTCCTCCTGCATGGCGCGGGCAGAGGGGAAGATGCCTTCCTCCATGCCCGCCATGAACACCGCGTCGTATTCCAGACCCTTAGCGGAATGCAGCGTCATCATCGTCACAAAGCTCGGCGTATCCGTCTGGTTGTCCAGATCAGTCACCAGCGCCACGTTTTCAAGGAAAGCCGCCAGCGATTGATCCTCGCTCTTTTGCTCAAACTCCGTCACCGCGCCCAGAAACTCGCGGATGTTCTCCACGCGCGCCTGCGCTTCTTCGTCGTCCGCGTCCTTCTGATACTGGCTGAGAAGCCCGGTGTCATCCACCACCTTCTGCACAAATTCCGACAGCGGCATCTGCTCTCTGGCGATCAGCAGCGACGCAATCAGGCGGGAAAACTCCTCCACGCTTTTGCGCGCGCGGCTTCCAAGCGTGTCCGGCGGAGCGGATACCGCGGCATACAGCGGCATATCCATCCGATGCGCATACTGCGTCAGCGCTTCCACCGTGGAATCGCCAATGGCGCGCTTGGGCACATTGATGATGCGCGACAGAGAAACGTCATCCGCCGGATTCTGCACCAGCTTGAGATACGCCAGCACATCCCGCACTTCCTTGCGGTCATAGAACCGGGTGCCGCCATACACATGATAGGCAATGCCGGCGCGCATGAGCGTTTCTTCCAGCACGCGGGACAGCGCATGCATGCGATACAGAATGGCCATGCGCCCCAGCTCCATGCCGCCGCGCTGCAGCTGGCGGATGCGCTGGCAAATCCATGCCGCCTCGTCGCGCTCATCCGCCGCCGAATACACGGTGATTTTCTCCCCTTCGCCATCCTGCGTCCACAGCGTCTTCTCCTTGCGCCCTTCATTGTGCGCGATGATCTGATTGGCTGCGTCCAGAATGTTCGCCGTGGAGCGATAGTTCTGCTCCAGCTTGATCACCGTCGCATCGGGAAAATCCTTCTCAAAGTCCAGAATATTTCGGATATCCGCGCCGCGCCAGCCATAGATGGACTGGTCGTCGTCTCCCACCACGCACAGATTGCGGCTGTCCTGCGTCAGCAGCCGCACCAGCTGATACTGCGCGAAGTTGGTATCCTGATATTCATCCACATGGACATACTCAAACCTGCGCTGATAGTATTCCAGCACGGGCGGGTGATCCACAAACAACTGCAGCGTCTTCACCAGCAGGTCGTCAAAATCCAGCGCGTTGGCCGCGCGGAGCCGTTCTTCGTAGCGCGTCATCACGTCATGCGTTTTCTGCGCGCGATAATCACGCCCGCTTTTCTGCAGCCATTCGTCGGGCGAGAGCAAACGGTTCTTGGCATCCGAAATACAGATGGAAACGCTCTTGGGCGGCAGGAACTTTTCGTCAATATCCAATTCCCGGAGAATGCCCTTGATGACGCGCTGCTGGTCGTCGTCATCATAGATGGAAAAA
This sequence comes from uncultured Clostridia bacterium, assembly GCA_946042585.1. Taxonomy (GTDB): domain Bacteria; phylum Bacillota; class Clostridia; order Christensenellales; family Aristaeellaceae; genus SFMI01. The sequence continues at coordinate 4,526 of CAMGDO010000040.1, read as the reverse complement.
GAGCGCTCATAGCCCAGCTTGTCGATATCGCGCCGCAGGATACGGCAGCAGACGGAGTGGAAGGTGCCAATCCACGCCTCCTCCGCCGAAGCGCCCACCAGATTCTCAATGCGGGTGCGCATCTCCCGCGCCGCCTTGTTGGTGAATGTAAGCGCCAGAATATTGTACGCGCGCACGCCGTGCGCCATCAGATTGGCCACACGGTAGGTCAGCGTGCGGGTTTTGCCGCTGCCTGCGCCCGCCAGAATCAGCACCGGCCCGTCCAGTTGCTCGGCCGCTTTGCGCTGCATGGGATTAAGATCTGCTAAATTCATGCGTGCTTCCTTTTCAAACAGTTGTTCCCCTCTCAGTATAGCATAACCGGCGGAAGATTGACAAGAACAAACGCGCTCATTCCTTCATTTTGGCTGACCCACCGGAGAATGTCTCATAAATCATTTTCCTATTTTATTTTGCGCCCGTGCAGCTTGTTAATGACAAACAGACCGAAATGTGATAGAATATTGCATCTATGTTTAGGAGGGAAACGCCATGCTGCGTGTCGCCAATCTGTCCGTGCCGCTCAGCCCGAAAGCCGAAGAGCAGGCGCTCGCGCTGGCGCTGAAAAAGCTCAGCGTCGGCAGGCAGTCCGTTCTCTCCTGGCATGTTGCCAAGCGCAGCGTGGACGCGCGCGACAAGGGCGATGTCCACTTTGTTTTTGCCATTGATATTGCCCTGCGCACGGATGAAAACGCGCTGCTGAGCCGTCTCAGGCCCGGCGTCGCCTCGCCTGTTCCGCCTTCTCCTGCGCTCGCTCCCGCGCCGGCTGCGCCGCGCAGGCTGCCGCCGGTGGTGGTGGGGCTGGGGCCATGCGGGCTGTTTGCCGCGCTGTATCTGGCACGCGCGGGTCTGCGCCCCATCTGCCTTGAGCGCGGCGAAAGCGTGGAAATGCGCGCCCGCAGCGTGCAGCGTTTTTTTGCCGGAGGCGCGCTGAATCCCGAAAGCAACGTGCAGTTTGGCGAGGGCGGCGCCGGCGCATTTTCCGACGGCAAGCTCACCACCGGCATCAAGGATCCGCGCTGCCGTCAGGTGCTGGAAACGCTCTGCGCGCACGGTGCGCCCGACAGCATTCTGTATCAGGCGCACCCGCATGTGGGCACAGACCGCCTGCCGCAGGTGGTCGCTTCCATCCGCCGCGAGATCGTTTCTCTGGGCGGACAGGTGCACTTTGGGGCACGGCTCACCACCATAGAATCCTTCGGCGGCCGCCTGTGCGCCGTGCGCTATCAGGCCGCAGGGCAGGAGCACGAATTATGCGTGAGTCAGCTCATTCTCGCCATCGGCCACAGCGCGCGCGATACCTTCCGCATGCTGCATGACGCAGGCGTGCAGCTGCAGCAAAAGCCCTTCTCGGTGGGTGTGCGCATTGAGCACAGGCAATCGCTCATCGACCGCGCCCAGTATGGCGCAGCCGCCGGTCATCCCTGCCTTGGCGCGGCGGAATACCGCCTGAACGCCAGGCTGCCCGATGGGCGCGGCGTCTATTCCTTCTGTATGTGTCCGGGCGGGCAGGTCATCGCCGCTGCCAGCGAGGAAGGCGGCGTGTGCACCAACGGCATGAGCGTGTATGCCCGTGACGGCGTCAATGCCAACGCCGCTCTGCTGGTGGATGTGCGCACGCAGGATTTTCCCAGCCCGCATCCGCTCTCCGGCCTGACCCTGCAGCGCGAATGGGAGCAGGCGGCATTCCGCGCAGGCGGCAGCAATTACCGCGCGCCCGCCCAGCTGGTCGGGGATTTTATCGCCGGCCGCGCTTCCGGGCGTCTGGGCGATGTCACGCCCACCTATCAGCCCGGCGTCACGCCCACCGATCTTTCCGCCGTGCTGCCCGATTATGCCGTACAGGGGCTTCGCGCAGGCATTTCCCTGTTCGCCCGCCAGCTGCATGGCTTTGACTGCCCCGACGCGGTGCTCACCGGCGTTGAGGCGCGCTCCTCCAGCCCCGTGCGCATCCCGCGCTCGGAGTCGCTGGAATCCAGCCTGAGCGGTCTTTATCCCGCCGGTGAAGGCGCGGGCTATGCGGGCGGCATCATGAGCGCCGCCGTGGACGGCCTGCGCGCCGCAGCCGCCGTGGCGCAGGCAGACGGCTGATTTTTCTTCAATACCGGATTTTTCCGTCGATCTTTCGGAGGATTTGCATGCAAACACCCCCCAGCAACGAGCAGAACAACGCTTACGAAAAGCGCGGCTTTACGCAGGTGCCGCAAAGCGCACCGCCCCCCGGCGCAGGATACGTTCCCCCGCAGCAGCAGCCCTATCAGCAGCCTGCGCCGCAGGCGTATCCGCAGCAGATCCCGTATCAGCAGCCGCAGGACCCCCTGGCGTCCCCCCCGCAGAACGAATACCAGCAAAGCGCCTATCAGCCGCAGCAGCCCGCGCCCTTTCCGCAGCAGCAGACGCCCTATCAGGCGCCGCCGCAGCGCAATTACGGCAGGCTCAATCTCATTCTGGGCATCATCATCGCCCTGATGGTCGTGGTGCTGGCCGTGTTTGCCGTGCTCAATCTGTCCACCAAAAGCTCCGTGCGCACGGCCATCGTCAGCGCCGGCACGCTGGGCGCCAACTACACGGGCGACGCGCTGATTGTGCGCAACGAGGTCATGTACACACAGGTGGGCGTTGAGCAGATTGAATACCTGCTGGAAGAGGGTTCCTTTGCCCGGCGGGGTGAAGACACCATCTGTCTGGTGTACACCTCAGGCTTCAATGCCCGCGAGTGGACGACGCTCAACACCTACCGCACGCAGATCAAGGAATACCAGAAAACGCTGCTGGCCAAAACCAATATCGAGGCCGACGCGCAGCTCAAGCTCTATAACGGCGCCGTCATCGAGCGCGCCATGGAAACGCAGTCGCTGGTGCAAAGCGGCGGCGGAAACCTGGTCAATCAGGAAACGCTGCTGAGCCAGACCATCGAGGAGCGTTCGTATTATCTCAAGCAGAAATATGCCGAGGATGAGAAGCTCATCCGCCTCTATGACGAGGAAAAAGGGCGTCTGCAGCGCATTGAAACCTGGACCAAGCCTTATACCGCCACAGACCCGGGCATTGTCAGCTTCTATACCGACGGTTATGAGCGCGCGCTGACGCTGAGCACCATGGCAAGCTATTCCCCCTCCGAGGTGCGCAGCATGTATCGCGGCAATCTGCCCGAAACGGCTGCACTGGGGCGCAACGAGGTGCCGGTCTACCGTCTGGTGCGCGACGGCACCTACGCCGTATTGATGCTGTGCGATGACACCTCCTGGACACCGACGGTGGGCGCAAGCTACGAGCTGATGATCGAAAACTTCGACAACACGCGCGTATCCGCCACGGTGGACTCCGTCACGCGCTCGGAGGGTGAGCTGCTCGTTCGCCTCACTGTCTCCGGCAGCGTGGAGCCCGTGCTCTACATCCGTTCCTGCCATGTGCAGCTGTCCGAAAACATCTACAGCCTGACCGTTCCCGCCAACGCCCTCACCACCAGCGATGGTGAAATCGGCGTGGTCGTTGTGCAGCCCGACGGCCAGTATTTCCTGCCCGTCACCGTCATCAGCCAGGATGCGCAGGAGGCGCACATCGTGCCCACGCTCAGCGGTATCCTGACGCAGGGCTCCGTGGTGCTTCTGTTCTGAGTGTCCGCTTCTGGCGAAATTTTCCCGGCACGCCGTGCAGAAGGTTGCAAACAAACGCTTTTCCGTATATAATGTATGAGGTATGTTTTGTCCCTTTGCAGGGCAAGCTGTGCCTATGAGGAGGAATACATGGCTTTTCGTGACATTGTCAATGGTGTAAAGAATTTCTTTGGTCCCAACAACACATTCTTCAACGGCGCACCCGAAAGCGGCGCCGAGGACGAGGGCGGGCGCTATACGCCCCAGGCGCAGGGCGCTTCCATGCCCGTTCAGCAGGAGTATGAGTCCGCCCCCATGCCTGCGCAGGAGAGCTATCCGCAGGGACAGTTCCAGCAGCCCTATCCGCAGCAGCCGTATATGCAGCAGGGGCAGTATGCCCAGATGCAGGCGCAGCAGCCCATGCAGCAGCCTTCCTATCAGAATTCTTATCAGAATTCTCCCCTGCAGCAGGGCTATCAGCCCCAGCAGACGGTGAGTCAGCCCTATGTGCAGCCGCGCAACCGCCGCTCCGCGCAGCATCAGCAGCAACCCGTGCAGCAGCCCGAAAACGTGGTGCCCGTCCCGGGCGGCGCGCAGCAGGGCTATTCCCAGCAGCCTGCTGCGCAATCGCAGCAGACCGCCGGCAAAACGCCCGCCGCCTGCGTGGTCAACATCCGCACCATCGCCGACTGCCGTCTTGCCATCAGCCAGCTGCACGAAGGCGACTATGTGCTGGCTGTCATTGACAACGTGGCGGACAAGGCGGATGTGCGCCGCTATGTGGACACGCTCAATGGCGCATGCTTCTCTCTGAATTGCAGCATCACGCGGCTTTCGGCGCGCGTGGGGCTTTATCTGCTGGCTCCGCAGGGCATGCAGGTGTATACCTGT
>CAMGDO010000039.1 GCA_946042585.1 uncultured Clostridia bacterium | reverse complement strand
ATTCCTCTACGTCTCGTGGGCTCGGAGATGTGTATAAGAGACAGGTCCAGATCCAGCTCGGCGAAGGGGAAGGGATGCTCGGGCACTTCGGGCTGATTCTCGGCCATTACGCCGACCAGCGGCACAGAGCTGAGCAGGGCAGCGCCGCCCAGCAGGGTCGCGGACTTCTTGAGAAACTCTCTGCGGGATTCCAACATATTCATATCCTCCTTTGCAGGTCAGCATCTTCAGAATGCTCCTGTATGTAATCTCATTATATACTGATCGGATATATCTGTCCAGTTTTTTTTGCCGAGATGAGAATCTTTCATGCCGAAGAAGGCCTTGCATATAAGAAAAAAACTGAAACCCCATATTGGGATTTCAGTCTTCTGGCGGAGAAGCCGGGATTTGAACCCGGGCTGCCGTTATCCAGCACTACTCCCTTAGCAGGGGAGCCCCTTCGGCCACTTGGGTACTTCTCCATGGCTATTCTCGCTTGGTCAAAGTGGCGGAGAGAGAGGGATTCGAACCCCCGGTGCCTTTCGACATCACCAGTTTTCAAGACTGGCGCCTTAAACCACTCGGCCATCTCTCCGTGTATGGGCGACAGCCATTTCTACCGAAGCGCTATGCCAGTATAGCAGTTTTTTGTGCGCTTGTCAATGAAAAAACAAAAAAAGTCCTTAAGGCGATCATCCGCCCTGTCCTGTCCGGCGCAATGCTCCAGAAAACAGCGCCAGCGCCGCCAGACACATGACGCCGCACAGGATGAATGCCAGCGGCAGCCCGGCATCCGCGGCGCGTCCCAGCACAAGATTTACACCAATCGCCACGCTGTCCTGCAGCAGCGCATGCACGCTCAGCGCCGTGGCGCGTTCACGCGAGATCACCAGGCGGTTTTCCATCGCTCCGGCCAGCGGTCCATACAGCGCCTGCGCCAGGCACAGCAGCAGAATACACCCCAGCGACAGCCAGCCGCTGCGCGTCACCGCCAGAAGCCCGCAGCTCAGCGCGCTGCCCAGCAGCAGCGCCCGCCCTGTTCTGCCCGTGCCCAAGCGCGCGCACACGCGATCAGACGCCGCGCTGCACAGCCCCAGCAGGGTGCCAAGCACATAGGCTGCGCTGATCGCGGACGTGCTCCACCCGCAGCGCGCATACTGCACCTGATTCAGAAACACCGTGACCGTATGTGCGCTCTCCAAAAACACAGCGCTGCACAGCACCAACAGCAAAAGCCCCGGCGTATGCAGCATCTCCCGCAGATGTGCGCGAAACTGCGCTCCCACCTGCCGCTTTTCGCGCTCGGGCGGTTTCACCTCGCTCAAAAACAGCGTGCAGACTACCGCCGCGCCGTAGGATAATACCGTCAATAAGCCCATCAGGCGGTAGTTTTTTCCCAGCCAGACAGAGCAGATCAGCGATGCGAGCATCAGCCCCGCCGTGCCCAGCGCGCTGTAGCGGCCAAATACCCGCTGCATATCCTTTTCTTCGCACGAGGCGTACAAAACGCTCTCATCCACACCGGACAGCCCCGAAATGACCACCGCCAGCAGCAGCCTCTCCAGCAGAAACATGCCAAAGCCATCCGCGCGCCAGAAAACCACCTTGCTGACAAAAAACAGCGCGCTGCACACACACATCGTGCGGCGATAGCCCATTCGCTCCGCCCATACACCCCACGGCACCTCCAGCATCAGGCTCAGCGCCAGTGACGCGCTCTCAATCACCGTGATTTCAAACAGGCTCACCCCGACCGATTGCCGGTACAGCGTAGCGACGGAGGCATAAAACACCATTCCCTGCAAAAACGACAGGGCATACATCAATCCGATATTCTTTTTTTGCATACAAAAAAGCCCTCACTTGATCGACAGCATGGCAAACAGCACACTTCCGGTGCCGATTTTCCGCGCTGTCTTAAGTGGGACTCTTTCGCATGTGCACGCACTCCCTGCATGGACTTTTGGTCATTATACCGCATGAAAGACTTTGCGTCAAGCAGCGGCGCGCCATCAAAGCAGCCGGAAAACAGCGCGCTTTCCGGCTGTATATTGCTTATTTTTCCTGCATCTGCCGGCCAAAGCACCACACAGCCAGCGCCATGAGCACCGCCGCATACGCAAGCACCACTGCCAGATGCCCCGGCAGCGCGGCATAATGCCCCGCCGTCGCCTCGCGGCAGGCCTCCACCGCATGATAGAAGGGCAGCGCCCGGGCCACCGCGCCAAACGCGCCGCCCAGCAGCTTGATATCAAACCATACGCCGCTGAGCCACGCCGTCAGGTTGGTCAGCAGCGCGCCGCAGATGCCGCCCACCTGCTTGTCGGACAGAATCGAGCCAAACAGCAGACCCATCGCTACGAAAATCAGCGAGCACAAAAGCCCCACGCCCAGCGCAGACAGCAGATGTACCGAAAAGGGCAGCCCCAGCAGCAGCGCCACCGCATACAGCAGCACGCCCTGCAGCAGCGCCAGCGGCAGCAGCGGCAGCAGATAGCCGCCCAGATAATCCGATGCGCGCATGGGCGTGGCAAACAGCCGCAGCAGGAAGGAGGTGCTTCGGTCACGCGCAATCAGCAGCGCTGCAAACAGCGTGATGAAGGCATGGCCAAACACCATCACCCCCGGCGCCAGGCTCTCCATTCGGAACAGATCCACCGGAATATTGGCCTGAATCAGCGACATCAGCAAAAGCAGAATCACCGGAAATGCCGCGCCGAAAAAGAGCGTGAGCGGATCGCGCGCGATCTCCAGCGTGGTCCGCTTGGCAAAGGCCGCCATTTTCTGCATGTTTTTCATTGTATGCCTCCTGCCAGCGAAATAAACGCATCCTCAAATGTTTCGGCATTCACACAGCGCTTGAGCTCCTCCGCCGTGCCTGCCGCCACCAGACGCCCTTCCTTCATCACGCCGATTCGGTCAGAAAGCGCCTCCGCTTCCTCCAGATAATGCGTGGTCAGAATCACCGCTGTCTGTCCGCGCAGCGAGCGGATCAGCACCCACAGTTCCCGCCGCGCCAGCACATCCAGCCCCAGCGTCGGCTCATCCAGAAACAAAACCCGCGGACGGCCCACCAGCGCCATGGCAATGGACAGCCGCCGCTTCCAGCCGCCCGACAGCGTCTTTGCGCGCTTGTCCGCCACTTGCTCCAAATGCAGGGCGTCGATCATCTCCTGCGCGCGCGCCCGACTTTCCGCCCTGTTCATGCCGTATGCGCCCGACAGCATCTCCAGATTTTCGCGCACCGACAGATTGCCGCCCACCGCCGATTCCTGCGGCGAAATGCCCACCAGCGTCTTCACCTGTTCGCTCTCACGGCGGATATCATGCCCCAGAATGCTTGCTTCCCCCGCCGTAGGCGCGCTCAGGCAACACAGCATCTTGATCAGCGTGGTTTTGCCCGCGCCATTCACGCCCAGCAGCGCGAAAAATTCCTTTTCGCCCACCGTCAGCTCCAGCTGATTCACCGCCGTTTTATCCCGATAGCGCTTGGTCAGCCCCCGTGCTTCAATCGCGTTCATTTCTTCTCTCCTCCACGCATGGCGTCCAGCACCTGCATGGCAAACTGCGCCATATGCTCCGCCTTCACCAGCGCAATTCCCTGCGCCTCATCCCCCAGCACCAGCAATTGATCGCCGGGCTTGAGACCAAATATCTCGCGCGCTTCCTTGGGAATCACAATCTGTCCCCTTTCTCCGATCTTGACAACGCCAAACAAATGCTTTCCGTCGGGCATGCTTTCCGCGCTCCTCTCAGTATGTATTTTCATACTTTTCATACTATTCGTTCGTATTATACCCATGCGCCCCGTCCCTGTCAATCCCGTAAAGGCTCCGCCCATCAAAAAAGAGCCCCTTGGGGCTCTTTATGACAGCAGCGCGCGGTCGTTGGTAAAGGTTTCGCCGCTGGCCTTGGCAAACTGTTCCATCAGGTTTTCCACCGTCAGGCGCTTTTTCTCCTCGCCGCTGATATCCAGAATCACCTTGCCTGCGTGCATCATCACCAGGCGGTTGCCATAGGCGATGGCGGCGCGCATGTTGTGGGTCACCATCAGCGTCATCAAATGGTTTTCCTCAATGATCTGGCGGGAGATGTTCATCACCTTTTCCGCCGTGCGGGGATCCAGCGCCGCCGTGTGCTCATCCAGAAGCAAAAGGCGCGGCCGCTTGAGCGTAGCCATCAGCAGCGTCAGCGCCTGTCGCTGACCGCCCGACAAAAGGCCCACCTTCGCCGTCATGCGATCCTCCAGACCCAGCCCCAGCATGCTCAGCTTTTCGCGATACATCTCGCGCTCCGCCCTGGTGATGCCCTGGCGCAGCGTGCGTCTGTCACCGCGGCGGGCAGCCAGCGCCAGGTTTTCTTCGATCTGCATCGTCGCCGCCGTACCCATCATGGGATCCTGGAACACGCGGCCCAGCATGCCGGCGCGCTTGTGCTCGCTCAGCTTGGAAATATCCGTGCCGTCCAGAACGATTTTTCCCTCGTCCACCGGCCACACGCCGGCGATGGCATTGAGGGTGGTGGATTTTCCCGCGCCGTTGCCGCCGATGATGGCAACGAAATCGCCGTCATCCAGATGCAGGTTCACGCCGTCCAGCGCCACCTTTTCATTGACAGTGCGGGGATTGAAGGTTTTTCGCAGGTTGATCAGGTCAAGCATGGCCGTTCCCTCCCTTGCGGAGATTCTCTTTCCAATATGGAATGGCCAGGAACACAGCCACCACCATGGCGGAGAGGAGCTTGAGCAGATTGGTGTTCAGACCCATCCACAAGACCACCTGAATCACCATATAATAGATCACCGCGCCCAGCACCACAGCCACCAGCTTCAGGGCAAAGTTGTTGAACAGCCTGCCGAACACAACGTCGCTGATGATGATGGAAGCCAGACCAATGACGATGGCGCCGCGGCCCATGTTCACATCTACCGAGCCCTGATACTGCGCAAACATCGCGCTGGACAGAGCGACGATGCCATTGGCGATCATCAGCCCCAGGATCTTGCTTTTCTTGGTGTTGATACCCTGCGCGCGGCTCATGCGCTCATTGGCGCCCGTGGCGCGCAGCGAGCAGCCCAGCTCCGTGCCGAAAAACCAGTACAGCACGCCCACCAGCAGGGCAATCACCGCCACGGTCATCAGGATGGGGTTGTTCAGGCTGAGATTGCGCACATTGCGCGCGCTGACAATCAGCGGATACTTGGTCACATTGATGCCCTGGTTGGCGCGGAAGCCCATAATCCACAGGTTGACGGAATACAGCGACAGCTGTGTCAGAATACCGCTGAGGATGGGCGGAATGCCCATGCCCGTGTGGAACACGCCCGTCACCAGCCCTGCCAGCATGCCGGCCAGCACCGCGCACAACAGCGCCACCCACACATTCACGCCCTGAAGCATCAGCATGATGCACACCGCACCGCCCGTGGCCATTGTGCCGTCCACGGTCAGGTCGGAGAAATCAAGCACCTTATAGGTGATGTACAGGCCAATTGCCATAATGCCCCAGATGAGCCCCTGGGCAATCGCGCCGGGCATGGCATTGAGCAGTGTTGCTATATTCAAGGCTCCGTCCTCCAGAACATGCGCAGAAGAGCGGCGGAAAAATCCGCCGTTCCTCTGGCGTATTGATTACATGATTCGCTCAGGCGTTACTTGCTGATGGCGATATAATCGTCGGGAATCGCCACGCCCAGCAGCTCGCACATTTCGGGATTGTAGCACTTGGTGAAAGCAGGCGCATACTGAATCTGCATGGTGGAAACGTCCGCGCCCTTCGCCAGCACTTCGTAGGCCATCTTGCCGGTGGCATAGCCCAGATCATAGTAGCTGGGAGACAGGGAGGCAACGCCGCAGCCGGCGCAGAGGCCTTCTTCACCGACGACAACGGGCATACGGGCGGGCTCCACCACGTTGCGGATGGCTTCGGTGCAGGAAGCAGCGGTATTGTCGGTGGGGATGTAGAGCACATCCACCTTGCCGCAGGCGTCCGCCGTCACGGAAGCCACGTCGTTGGAGTCGGCAAAGGCGAAGTTTTCGCACTCATAGCCCAGCTCCTTCAGATAGACGGTGATCGCTTCCATCTGGAACACGGAGTTGGCTTCGGCAGAGCAGTACAGGATGCCCACCTTCTTGGCGTCAGGGAACAGCTCCTTGATCATCGCGGCCTGGCCATCCAGCGGCGCCAGGTCAGAGGTACCGGAGATGTTGATGCCCGTCGCGCCCGTCCAGGGGGTGATGCCCAGCGCGGTGCTGTAGTCCGTCACAGAGGTGCCCAGAATCGGAATGGTGCCCGTGCCGGCGTGCGCAGCCTGCAGCGCAGGGGTGGCGTTGGCCATGATCAGGTCTACCTTCTCGGAGATCAGGGTGTTGATGATGATATTGCAGGTGGCGTTGTCGCCGGAAGCGTTTTCTTCCTTAAATTTCACCTTGTCGCCCATCAGCTCGGTCAGCGCGTCGCGGAAGCCCTTGGTGGCGGCGTCCAGTGCTTCGTGCTGCACCAGCTGGCAGATGCCCACATAGGTCACGTTGCTGCCCTTGCGCACCAGCAGCACTGCGGCTACGGCGCCCGCGCACACGACAACAGCCAGGATGATCGCGATGAGTCTCTTCATTTTTGTTGACAGCTTTTTCATGGTTGCATTCTCCTTTGTTTATCAATCAAAAAAGCGGCTTCCCGTCTAAAAGGAACCGCTTTGATGAATCAAGCCATTCTCTTTCAGACACTTGCTGTGCAGCAGTAATAATACAGATAATAATAGTAATAAAAACGCAGCGCGGTAAAGAATCGCGCTGCGTTGCTGCGGCAAAGCATACCCGTACTGTGGGTACAGGAAACAGGCGCGCACGTGTTCTGCATATGATTGGCATGCAGTCCGTTCATCTGGGGCGCCTCCTCCTGCTACTGTGAATTGTGTTCATTATAAGCATTCATTCGGCGCTTGTCAACAAACCCCGACGGGAAAAAGGCCCGAAACACTGTTTTTTCGTTGTTCTATCGCCTGATATCCGCCGCCCTCGCCCGATTATTTTCTGCTTTTGAAGAGGTACTCGTCCACCTTTTTGCGGATTTCCTCGCAGATTTCACGCCGGATGGGGAACGCCTCGGCATTCACCACGCGCTTAGAGAAGGCCAGCGCCTGCTGCAATGTGATATCCAGCGCCTTTTCATCGATATAGCCGCTTCTGAGATGGTCGCGCCGGTCGTGAATATAGTTTGCGCCCGGCGTGCCAAAGCGGCACAGGTTCTGTCTCTTATACACATCTGACGCTGCCGACGAAGGCTTAGGTG
>CAMGDO010000038.1 GCA_946042585.1 uncultured Clostridia bacterium | reverse complement strand
GAGCAAAAACGCGCTGGACGGCAATTTCATCGAGGGCATGGCATGCGTGGGCGGCTGCATCGGCGGCGCAGGCTGCCTGACGCACGGCGAAAAGAACCGCGCCGAGGTGGATAAATACGGCCGTGAAGCCTACGAAAAGAACATTCGGGACGCCGTCAGCGTGCTGAATCTGAAAAAATAAGGCGCGCAGCAAACGCCGGCAGAGCGTTTTCCCTGCCGGCGCTGCGCAAAAAAAGAAGGGGCATAAACCCCTTCTTTTTTGTGCAGCCCGCGCCTTATTCCTCTTCTTCTTCCTCGGGCAATTCGGCATTGTGATACACGTCGGCCACGTCGTCGTTGTCCTCCAGCATATCCAGCAGCTTGAGCACCTTGGCCAGCGTTTCCTCATCGGCGATGGCCACAGTGTTCTGCGGGATCATCTTCTTATCGGCAGACAGGAAGGACAGCCCCTGCGCCTCCAGCGCTTCGCGCACCGCGGAGAAATCGCCCGGCGCGGTGTAGATTTCAAACACATCGTCCAGCGCGTTGACATCCTCTGCGCCGGCGTCCAGCGCCATCATCATCATTTCGTCCTCATCCATGCCGGGCTCGCGCTCAACAACGATCAGACCCTTGTTGTCAAACATATAGCTGACCGAACCGGGCGTGCCCAGATTGCCGCCGCACTTGTCGAAAATGTGGCGCACATCCGCGCTGGTGCGGTTGCGGTTATCCGTCACAATATTGCAGATCACGGCCACTCCGCCGGGAGCATAGCCTTCATATACGATTTCCTCGTAGGTCATGCCGCTGCCTTCACCGGCCGCCTTCTTGATGGAGCGCTGAATATTGTCGTTGGGCATGTTGTTCGCCTTGGCCTTGGCGATGATATCGCGCAGCTTGCCATTGCTTTCGGGGTTGGCGCCGCCCTCGCGCACGGCGATGGCAATCTCGCGGCCGATCTTGGTAAAGATCTTGCCGCGCGCAGCGTCAGCCTTGCCCTTCTTCGCCTGAATATTATGCCATTTGGAATGACCGGACATGAAAAATCCCTCCAGAATACTCGAATGTACCGAAAGATTATAGCACAATGTATATCCTTCGTCAAACATTTCGCCGTTTTTTTCACAGCAGCGCTTTGTATTCTTCTCAAAAAACCGTATCATCAAAATGATTATTTCAGACAGCAGGAAAACCGCACGGACGACGGCTATACCTATTACCAATGGGCGGATAACGGCATGGATCTGCACGATCCGGGCGTCAACAACTATATGGACTGGCTGTCCGAAAAAGGTGTGGACTGGTACAAGACCTATCAGGCGCCGGTGATGGGCTACTGGCCGCCGCGCGAGGCGTATCCCATCCCCTCGCGCATTGTGGGCATGCCAGACGAGCTTCATCAGACCACCTGGTGCATAGAAAAAGGCATTGAATTCATTGAAAAAAGCCGCAACGAGGACAGCGAGCGTCCCTGGTGCATCAGCCTGAACCCCTATGCCCCGCACCCGCCCTTTGACCCGCCAAAGGAATATGTGGAACGGTTCCGGACGCAGGATATGCCGCTGCCGCTGTGGCAGGAGGGAGAGCTGGACAACAAGCCCGCCTATCAGAAGGAATCCTATCTCAAGGGCTCACAAAGCGGCATGCTGGTGCCCGGCGCGCAGGTCAGCGATGAGGAAAAGCGCGAAAACGCCATTGTCATGTTCATGGGCGACCATGGCCTGTACTGGAAGGGCGGTCTTTTCTATGAGTGCAATGTGCATGTGCCGCTGATTTTCTCCTGCCCCGGGCTCATTCATAAAACAGCTTCAGTCCCGGCAGCAATATCTGCCGGGACTCAGGGCGTGACGGCTTTCGTCACGCCTTTTGCCTGTATATCTGTCTGACCAATTCTCCGCCAAGTCCCCACGTTTTCTGATTGCAGCGCCGTATGATTCCAAACGTCACTGCTTCACATACTGCAGATATTCCTCCAGGCACAGCCCGCTGTTTTTCATGTTCAGGCTGTGCTCCGTGCCCACATAGCGAATGTGCCATTCCTCGCCCATAAAGCCCGTGATATCCTGCTTTTCGTCCGTATAGCGGATGATAAAGCCATAATCCCAGCAATGCTCATGGAGCCATTTCTGCTGCGTGGTGCCCACAAACATGCTGGTGCCGGGCACCGTAATATCAAATGCCAGCCCCGTATGATGCTCGCTGGTGCCGGGCAATGCCACCGTCAGAAGGGTGGCGCTCTCCGCCTGCGTGCGGCTCAGCCCGCGGCTTTTCATATATTCCCTGACATTGCTCTCAAAGATGCTCTCCTGCGCCGAATAGCTGCGATAAGCCGCGCTCACCTGCCATTTCGTCACGCCCTGCGCCTTGGCGTCAGACAGCATCTCCATCAGCGCATCCACCGCTTCGCGCACGCCCTGCGTGCCGCTGTATTTGATTTTGACCACGGCTGTATCGCAATAGGTGCTCATATCCACCAGATCGGCGGGCACAAAATCCTTCTCCACCGGGTTATCGCGATTGACCAGCAGCGGCAGCGCGCCCGCCATCACCTGAATGGTCTGGGGCGTTGGTGTGATGACAATCTGCTTTGCATTGTCCGAATACAAAAGCGCCAGCGTTTTCTGCCCCGCCATGCCGTCGGCGGAAAGATTGTGCTGCTGCTGAAACAGCTTCACCGCGGACGCTGTGCCCTTGCCAAAGTCGCCGTCAATCTCCCCGGTATAAAAGCCCAGCTCCTTCAGCCTGCGCTGAAGCGTCTTGACTTCCTCGCCGCTGGAGCCGGTGGAGAGCAGCGACGGCGTGGGCGATGGCGTGGGCGTAGGCACAAAGGTCTGCGCCTTGTCCGAATACAGAATGGCCAGCGTTTCCTCACCCGCAATGCCGTCGGCGTCCACGCCATGCTGCGTTTGGAAGGCCGTCACCGCCGCCTTGGTGCCCTGACCAAACTGACCGTCCACCTCGCCGGCATAAAAGCCCAGCTCCTTGAGCCTCTTCTGCAGCGTTTTCACCTCAAGGCCAATGGAATTGACCTGCAGAATGCAGGGCGTAGGCGTGGAGGTGGGTTTCGTCGGATCCTCCGTGATGCGCACGGTACGCGGCGTAATGGACGGCGTAGGCGTGATGGCCGCCTCTTTCTGATACTCCCTGTTTTCCTGCAGCGCCGTCACGCCCACATACAAAATGGCGAAAATCAGCAGGATAATGACCGCCAGTCCCAGCGGGGACAGGCTGTTCGTTTTTCTCATCTTCGGTTTCCTCCTGTGCATTCAGCACACGGGGCCAGTATACATTGTCCTCCGGTTTATGTCAACTTTCAAAATTCTCGAGCCACGCCTCGATCTCCTGCGCGCTGCCAAAGCCCACGCCCAGATGCACATGCTCCCGCACATCCTCGGGCAGCGCCGATACCGGGGTATCCAGCTGGTTTTTCAGCGCATAGCCATCCCCATAGGCATTTTCATACACGCCCAGCACGCCCGCGCCATCCGGCATCACCACCAGATGATCGGGGCAGAAGAGCTGCATGGTGCAGTTCATCACAATCTCCGAGGGTGAAAACGAGGTGATGCTCCATTCGGAAAACGCCTGCTGCATCTGCTCCAGCGTGCAGCCCTTGTATTCACGGTCAGCCTCCAGCCGTCTTGTCACCTCATGACCGCAGCGGGCATAACGAATTGTCTGCGTCAGCACGCACCCATCCTCCACATTTTTGCGGGTGCTGGATGCCATGCGTGTGCCGCTGTCGCGCACAGCCGCAATCAGCGTAATCACCAGCGCTACGCCCATCAGTACCGCCAGCCACATCCGCACGCGGCGCGTCTTTTCATCCCGTTCAAAATCCATATGCATTGCACCTCCTGACGGCAGTATGCGCCAAAATGCGTTGCGCCATGCAGCAGAATGTGATACAATGCAGGGCGAGGTGATATTGATGCCCAGAAAGGCTGTTTTATTTGATCTGGACGGGACGCTGCTCAACTCCCTTCCCGATATTTCCCGCTGTATGAATGAAGTGCTCGCCCGACACGGTCTGCCCACCCATGAGATGCTCGATTATCGCTATCTCACCGGCAACGGCGCGTATCTTCTGACGCAGCGCGCTGTGGGCGAAGCGCATCAGGACATGGTGGAAGAGGTGCTGCGCGATTACGCCGCGCTCTATGCCGTCCACTGCTATGATGAATCCTTCCTATATGATGGCGTGCGCGAGATGCTCGCCGCGCTCAAGAAGGCCGGCTACACACTGGTAGTGCTGAGCAACAAGGATGATCCGGACGTGGAATGCGTGCTGCGCCACTATTTTGATGAAATTCCCTTCACCATCATGCGCGGACACATCGAGGGTGTGCCGCTCAAGCCCGATCCTTCCGCCGCGCTGAATATTGCCGCGGAGCTGGGCATTGCGCCGGATGATTTCTGGTACATGGGCGACACGCCGACGGATCTGAAAACCTGCCAGGGGGCGGGGATGCACTTTATCGCCCTCACCTATGGTTTCCGGTCCCGTGAGGAACTGGCACAGGCGGGCGCCACGCGCTTTGCCGCCAGCCCGGCGGAAGCGCTCCGCATCATTCTGGGCTGACAGCCGTATCTTTAGGACAGCGTTTTGCTGTCCTTTATTTATGCGCGCTTTTCATCATTTTTCTTCGTTTTTGTGCGCAAAATGCCGGTTTTCCGCCCCGAACCAATTGTTCCATTCCCTTCTGCCTGCAAAAAATGGTATAATTATTGCATTCAGGAGGTGATACGTCATGTTTCAGGCCGGAGATTATGTGGTCTGCGGCGACAACGGCCTGTGCCGAATCGAGCAGATCGGCGTACCCGATTTTGATACGTTTGAGCGCAACAAAGCGTATTATTTTCTGCGTTCGGAGGAAGACGGCAGCCGGATTTACGTCCCCATTAACACACATATGCCGCTGCGCGCGCCCATCACGCAGCAGGAAGCCGAAGCGCTCCTGTCCTCGCTGCCTGATTTGCAGGTCAATCCCCCTTCCTGCCGGGATCGCAAAGCCCTGCAGCGTTATTATCAGGAGCTGATGCACCTGCACACCTGCGAGGCGCTGGCCATATCGGTCAAAAGCATTTATTCGCGCCATATCAAAACGCCGGGAAGAATGTCAGGCACGGAGGAAGCCATTCTCAGAAAGGCAGAGCATCAGCTGTGCAGCGAGCTGGCAGCGGCGCTGTCCATTTCCTATGACAGCGCGCGCAGCCGTATGCTGGATGCCCTGCGTACAGCAGATCGTCAGGACGCACAGCAGCATTCCTGATCTCACGGCCGGCGAAGCCAGACAAAAAAGAGAGAAGCTATGCGCTTCTCTCTTTTTTTGCTGTCACGAAGCCCGTCCTGTCAGGGGACGCGCATTCGTGTCAGGCTTTGTATCTGTCTGCAGTTTACTGATAGTACACGCAGGTATTGGCCAGCGTCATCAGCGTCATCAGGATGGCGTTGAAGAAGGCAGGCGTCCAGATGTTGCCGGTGCGCTTATAGAGCGCGCGGCTGAAGCAGGCGGCAATCGCCAGCGTGGGCACCATGGCGACCAGCAGAATGGAGGAGAGCGCCTGCGTGGGATGCGCCGCCGTGCCGGTGAGGAACAGCTTGCCATACTGATGCAGCAGGAACAGCGTGATGCCGCCCGCGTTCAGAATAATGGCGACGATGTACCCCTTCACGCCCTGCAGCCGTTCGGTATTGGTATTGATGCAGATCGCAACGGAGGAGATCAGATAATACAGCAGGAAGGTGGGCAGATAGATCAGCACGTCCGTGAGGATGGCAGGCTCAAAGGTCTTGAACGCAAACACCCAGAGACGGAAGTCCGTCTTGAAGATGATATCCACCAGGAACACCACGGCATAGACCGCCGCAACGCCCACAATGGCCGTGCACAGCGAGGCCAGAATCGCCATGGGCGAAGCCTTCAGGCCGTAGTTTTCCAGCTTCGCGCCCTGCGCCGCCTTGGTGAACATATACACCAGCGACATGATCAGCCCGCTGAACATCGCACAGATCAGCGTCCAGTACGCAATCTGATTGACGGAGGGAGCGTTCCAGCCCTTGCCGCTGTAGGAGGAAATGGAGGTAAAGACAGCCAGCCCGGTGGCAAACACAAACGTTGCGATGCCGCCCACGGTGAGGTTGCGCGCCTTGTTCTTCACACCCAGCAGCAGCGCGCCCAGACCAATCACGGCGAAGATCGCGCCCGCATAACGCAGGAACATCATCGGCACGCTGGACATGCTCTTATCCATGAGGGTGGGGAAGAAGATGGCCGGCAGAAGAACGGCAAAGCACAGCACAGCGAAGGCAGCCAGCTTGCCGGTGGGCGTGGATACGCTCGGCAGGGGCTTGATTGCACCGGTCTTGGCCTTGCTGAAGAAGGGCAGACGCAGAATCAGCATGATCACGGGCACCACCGCCAGCATCAGGCCAATCAGCGCCACGCACTCGAAGATTTCCTTCCACAGCCAGATCTGATCGGAAGAACCGGCGGGATTCAGCTTCGCGTTGTAATCGGCGAACGCCGTGTTGTAGAACTCAATGGCATAGCCGGTGGTCGTGGTGGAGAAGTGGTTCCAGGGATGCGTTTCGGCAGGCTGATACACAATTCGCTTGCCGCCATCGCTGGTCTCATACCAGGTGCCCGCTTCGGGGTTTTCCTGCTCCAGCCACGTCTTGGCCTGCGTGGTCGCCACATAATTCTTCTTCACCACAGTGCCGCCCTTGTTATCGTCGGCATTGAAGAAGAATTCGTCATACTGCGCAGCCACCTTGCCCATGGTGCGTCCGCCGCCGTTGGCAGCAGCCACATCAGCCGTCACGCCCAGCCAGGCGGTGTAGGAGAAATCGGAGCCCTCAGACAAGCCGCAGTAAATCTTGCGGATGCCGGTGGTGGCGAAGTCCTGCTCGTCGTAATAGAGCGCCATGGAGGAGGAGAAGCCGCCCATGGAATGCCCCGTCACGCCGATGATGCCATTGCCGGCCTCATCCTTGAGCACATAGGGCTGCTCATACATATACTGCACCGCATCGTACAGCGCACGGGGCCAGAACTTGAGGAAGCCGCCCGTGTTGCTCTCATTGCCGGCAGAATGACCATGGTCATACATATCCAGCGCCAGCACCACATAGCCGCGGCGGCTGAGCTCAATCGCATTGGCATCCTGCATTTCGGCAGAGTTGAGATAGCCGTGGGTCACCACTACCGTGGGACGCGGATCACTTGCGGACGCGCCCTTAGGCAGATAGAGCAGACCGCTGAGCGTGCCGCGCTCGGTCTCAAAGGAGATGCGCTTTACGCTGGTCCTGTCTCTTATACACATCTCCGAGCCCACGAGACGTAGAGGAATCG
>CAMGDO010000037.1 GCA_946042585.1 uncultured Clostridia bacterium | reverse complement strand
AAGCCTTCGTCGGCAGCTTCAGATGTGTATAAGAGACAGGGGCATTCTCCAGGCACGCTTCAAGGGCGGCTGGCTTGACCGCATTGGCACGGGCTATACCGTGTTTATCAACGCGGTGCCATCGCTGGTATCCTACTCACTCATATTGGCATTTGGCGCGCGCGTGCTGGGATTGCCTTCCATGTATTCCGCACGCAAGCCTGAAATTTCGTCCATCCTGCCGATTGTCTGTTTGTCGCTGGGCTCCATTGCCAGCTATATGCTGTGGATGCGCCGCTACATGGTGGACGAACTGAACAAGGATTATATCCGTCTGGCGAAGCTCAAGGGACTGAGCACCACCCGCGTGATGTTCAGGCATGTGATGCGCAACGCGTTTGTGCCGCTGGCGCAGTATCTTCCCTACAATGTGCTTCTGACCGTGGGCGGTTCACTGCTGGTGGAAAGCTTCTTCTCTGTGCCTGGCATGGGCAAGGTGCTGACCAACGCAATATCCCGAAATGACGTAAACGTGGTGATGGGCTGTGTGCTTCTGTACGCGACAATGGGTATCATTGGCGTGTTCCTGGGCGACATGCTGATGGGTCTGTTTGATCCGCGCATCAATCTGACCGGCAAGGGGGGGACTCGCTGATGAAAAAGATCGTAAACCTGAACGTGGATCAGGCGGCTGTTGATACGACCGAGCATAAGTATCATCGTGGCCGTGTGCATGTGCACGCCCGCTCGGTGATGCCCGAAAAGCAGCTCTTTGCCGAGGCAGAATACAAGGCGCAGGAAGCCGAGCGTATAGGCTTCAGCGAGTATTCCTACTGGAAGAGCGTGATGCGCAACTTCCTCAAGAACAAGGGCGCCGTCATCATGTCGGTGGTGTTCATCCTGCTCTTCATCTTCACCTTTGTGGCGGCAGTGATCGGCAAATATGATGTGCACAATCTGCGCATCGACAACAGCCTGATGTTTGTCAGCCCCAACAAGGAATTCTGGTTTGGCACGGACAATCTGGGCCGTGATTACTGGAGCCAGGTGTGGTACGCCACGCGCACATCCATTATTCTGGCGGTATCGGTTTCTGCCGGACAGATCACGCTGGGCGTTATTCTCGGCCTGCTCTGGGGCTATGTCCGTCAGATTGACCGCCTGATGACCGAGATTTATAACCTGATTGACAACATTCCTACGATCATCTATATGACCCTGATTGCCCTGATGGTGGGCAAGACCACCCTGATCATGGGCGTGACGATGATCGGCTTTGGCTGGCTGGGCACGGCGCGCAATGTGCGCAATCTCGTGGTGATGTATCGTGACCGTGAATACAATCTGGCCTCCCGCTGCCTCGGCACCAAGCTGTGGCGCGTATTGTGGAAGAACATCTTCCCGTATCTGGTCAGCGTGATCATCCTGCGCCTGGCGCTGGCGATTCCCGGCACCATCGCGTATGAAACCACGCTCACCTATCTGGGACTGATGGATATTTCCACGCCCTCGCTGGGCATTCTGCTGCGCAACGCGCGCAGCTACTTCCTTGATTATCCCTACCTGCTGGTCTTCCCGGCTGCCATCGTGGCCATGATTACCATTACCTTCTATCTGGTGGGCAATGCGTTCTCTGATGCCTGCGATCCGCGCAATCACGTGTAAGGAGGGGTATGCAAATGAACGAGAATGAAAGAACGATTCAGGGGACAGAAGAGTTTGACACCATAAATGGCGTAAACTTCCTGGCCCATGCGGAGAATACGCTCTCCAGCTCGCCCATCCTGTCTGCGCAGGACGTCGAGGTGCAGTTTACACTGCGCGGGAAAAAGCTGACCGCCATCCGCAAATGCTCGCTGACGCTGTATGAAGGCGAAACGCTGGCGATTGTGGGCGAATCCGGCTCGGGCAAATCCGTCTTCACCAAGTGCTTTGTCGGCATGCTGGATAAGAACGGCTCGGTCACGGGCGGCTCCATCATGTATGACGGCGTGGATCTGGCCAAGTTTACCACCGAAAAGGAATGGCGCACCATCCGCGGCAAGAAGATTGCCATGGTGACGCAGGACCCCATGACCAGCCTGAACCCGCTGAAGAAAATCGGCGCGCAGATTCAGGAAGCCATTGAGCTTAATCAGGGGCTGCATGGCAGCGCCGCCAAGGCGGAAGCACTGCGCATGCTCGAAGCGGTGGGTATTCCCAACCCGGAGCGGCGCTATAACCAGTATCCCCATGAGTTTTCCGGCGGCATGCGTCAGCGCGTTGTCATCGCGATTGCCGTGGCCTGCCGTCCGCAGATTCTGATCTGCGACGAGCCCACCACCGCGCTGGACGTGACCATTCAGGCGCAGATTCTGGAGCTGATTCGCAAGCTGCAGAAAGAGCTGGGCATGACGATTATCTACATCACGCACGATCTGGGCGTGGTGGCCAACGTGGCTGACCGCGTGGCCGTGATGTATGCCGGTCAGATTGTCGAAATCGGCATGGTCAATGAGATTTTCTTCGATCCGTGGCATCCCTACACCTGGGCGCTGCTGAGCGCGCTGCCCCAGCTGGGCATCAAGGGCGAAAAGCTGCCGGCGATTGACGGCACCCCGCCGAACCTGTTCAACAAGGTGGTGGGCGATTCCTTTGCTCCCCGCAATCACCACGCGCTGAACATTGATTTTCTGGAGGAGCCGCCGCTGTTTGATGTGACGCCTACGCATCAGGTGAAGACGTGGCTGATGGACCCCCGCGCGCCGAGAATGGAGCAGCCCGATACCATTCGCCGCCTCAGCAATCATGATATGGGCAGCGCGCAGACGAGCGGCATTGTGCATCCGCATCAGCTGCCCGATCGCGAGCCGCTGATTGAGGTGAAGGATCTGCAGGTTTCCTTTGGCAGAGGCAGAAAGAAGTTCGTGGCGGTTGACGATGTGAACTTCACGATCTACCGCGGCGAGACCTTCGCGCTGGTGGGCGAGTCCGGCTCCGGCAAGACCACGATTGGCCGCGCCATTGTGCGCATCAATCCCACCACAAACGGCGAAATCCTGTTCAAGGGCAAAAAGATCAACGGCAAGATCGACAAAAAGCTGGATAACGAAGTGATTCGCAGCTGCCAGATGATCTTCCAGGATCCCATGGCGTCGCTGAATGAGCGCGCCAAGGTGGATTACATCGTTTCGGAAGGCATCATCAACCACCACATGTACAAGGATCAGGCTGACCGCAGCGAAAAGGTGCAGCGTGCTCTGGAAGAAGTGGGTCTGCTGCCTGAGTTTTCCAGCCGCTTCCCGCATGAGTTCTCCGGCGGCCAGCGTCAGCGCATCGGCATTGCCCGCAGCCTGATCATGCAGCCTGAGTTTATCGTGGCGGACGAGCCGATTTCCGCACTGGATGTATCCATCCGTGCGCAGGTGCTGAACCTGCTTAATGATCTGAAGCAGACGCGCGGACTGACCTATCTGTTCATCGCGCACGATCTGTCCGTTGTCCGTTTCATTTCTGACCGCATCGCCGTGATTCACAAGGGCAAGATTGTGGAGCTGGCTGAGTCGGAGGAGCTGTTCCGTCACCCGCTGCATCCCTATACCAAGGCGCTGCTGTCTGCTGTGCCCAATCCGAATCCCTATCTGGAGCGCACCAAGAAGCTGCTGGTATACGATCCCTCTATTCATGATTACAGCACGGACAAGCCGGTTTGGTGCGAGATTCTGCCGGACCACTTCGTATATGGCAATACTGCCGAATTGGCAAAGTATCGCGAAGAGATAGGCGAATAACACAAAGCCAAAGCCGTCGGGCAAGAACCCGACGGCTTTTTGCGTGCGAATAAACGGGCGAAATTTGCGCCCTGAGGGCAAATGATATGAAGCAAGGGAAAAGAGATACCCGCAGGATAAAGACGGCAGGAAGCGAAATTTTCCGGCAAAGAGAGCATGCGGCTGCACGGCGATGCGCATAAGAAATGAATCGAGCTGCCGATGCGAAGCATGGATGAAGAAAAGCAGCGGATTGCGCCTGCCAGGCAGCGCGCATGGAATACCGTCAAGAGGCATACAAAAAACCCTCCCACACAGGTGGGAGGGCCAATGAGATTTGAGGGAAATTACTTCGCGAGACCCTGGGCAACCAGCTGCTCTTCGCAGATGTCCAGCCAGGTTTGGAAGTCATAGGAGTTGTACAGCTCCTGGATGAAGTTGTCCCAGTCATCCAGCGCACGCTCGCCCTTGATGAAGGCGATCACCTGCTCCTTGACATAGGCATCCAGGTCAACGAGGTTGTAGGTTTCGGGGCACACGATGCTGCCGTTGTACACGATCAGCTTGGGCGTGGCCAGACCGAAGGCGACAGCTTCCTTGGCTTCGGGGAACTTCGCAGCCAGATAGTAGGCGTCATTGCGGCCCAGCATCTGATAGGCATGCACGAAGTTGGCTTCTTTGGAGCGGTCGGTCACCTGCACGTCATGATTCTCATCATAGACCCAGTGCACATTTTCCTGACCCATGTAGCACAGCATCTGGCCTTCGTCGGTGCAGAAGTAATGCAGCACCTTCCAGATGGCTTCGATTTCTTCTTCGGTGCAGTCGATGTTGATGGACCACTTGTCACCGGCGTACTTCTCATACTCGGCGATAGCATAGGCGGGGTCGCCACCCTGGCCGTCGCTCAGAGCGGAAATCCAGGTGTACTGGGCGTTGGGATCAACGGCCTTGTACTGCTCAGTATAAGCCTTCTTGAGGATGTTGGACCAGGGCATCGCGGCAACGCCGACGTTGCAGGCGATAACATTGGCCTTCACGTTGCTGTTGGAGGTGAAGATTTCAGCATCCAGCAGACCGGCATCCCAGAACTTGCGCACCCACTCCAGGGCTTCCTTCATGCGGGGAGCCAGCAGGGTGTTGGAGACCTTGCCGTTCTCATCCACGATGACCTTGTTGCCAAGGTACACGCCGAAGGGAGCGGTGATGGCGGTCAGACCAATGCTGTTGACCCAGCCGGTCATGGGGATGGTGTTGTTCTGGCCGTCGTTGTTCACGTCGATGTCCTTGATCGCCATGCAGTAGTCATAGAGCTCGGGCACGGTAGTGGGCACGGTCAGGTTGTACTTCTGGTTGATATCGTCACGAACCAGAATCATGTAGTAGTAATCGCCCAGGGCCTTGGCCGCGGGGATGGCATACTGCACGTCATTGTAGTACAGGGAAGCGATGTCGGTGTCGTAGCCGTAGGTTTCGTAGATCACCTTCAGCTCATCGGCATAGGGGGTCAGGTCAAGCAGGGTTTCCTGAGAGGCGTAGGTCACCATCTGGTCGGGGGACAGGATGCACATATGCCAATCGTCGTCGCCCATGATACGGGCAGACAGAGCGTTGTCATATTCGTCCAGATAGATCACTTCGAGCGCGACGTTCAGGCGGTCGAGAATCTGCTTGTAGACGTAGTTGTCTTCCAGGTTGGCCGGGAAGCCGCCCGCGCTCACATTGGTATAAGCAACAATGCGCACGGGTTCATCCGCCATGGAGATGGGGGCGATGCTCAGCAGCATGATGACTGCCAGCATCAGGGTTGCGATGCGTTTCATCTTAATGTCCTCCTGTTAAAGTTTTTTCTAATATGCATACAGAGCATATTATGAACGGATGGGGAAGCGCCTGATATCAGGCGGGAAGGCTGCCAGGGCGCTTAGCCCTTGACGGCGCCGGCCAGCGTGCCCTTGACAAAGTACTTCTGGATGAAGGGATACACGACGACGATGGGCGCGGTGGCAAAGCACACGGCGGCCATGCGCAGCGTTTCGGCGGGCACGACGTCCTCGGCGGAGTCGGTGGCCATGTTTGCCGTTTTGAGCATGCGGCGCAGGATGACCTGCATGGGGCGCAGATCCGCGTCGGTGATGTAGAGAACGGCGACCATGTAGGCATTCCAGTGAGCCACGGCGTAGTACATGCCGATGGTCATCATGATGGGCAGGGACATGGGCAGCACGATGCGCAGCAGCACGCCAAACTCTGTGGCGCCGTCGATGCGCGCGGCCTCAAACAGCTCTTCGGGCAGGCCTTCAAAGAAGGACTTCATAACGATCAGATTGTAAACCGTGATGAGGCTGGGAATGATCATGGCCCAGAAGGTGTTCATCAGGCCCGTGTACTTGACGACCAGATAGGTGGGTACTGTGCCGGCGGAGAACAGCATGGTGAAGACCACCAGCTTGGTGAAAAGCTTGTTGCCGGGCATCTGGCGGCGGCTGAGAGGATACGCCGTGAGGGTGGTGGCGATCAGATTCAGCACGGTACCGATGACGGTGACGCGAACGGTGACCCACATGCCGCCCAGCAGCTCGCCGCCCTTGAGCATCTCGCGGTATGCCGCCAGTGTGAAATTGCTGGGAATGAGCACGAAGCCGCCGCGGCGGATCAGCTCGGCATAGGGCGTGAAGGACATGGAGACAACAAACATGACAGGAATCAGCGTGAGCAGCAGCACGAAAATGAGAATGAGATAGACAAGCAGGTCAAAAACCCTGTCGTTCTTCGACTTTACCATATGGACGCCTCCCACTTTCTGGCCAGCGCGTTGGTTCCCAGAACCAGCGTGGTGCTGAGCACAGATTTCATCAGACCTACGGCAGTAGCCAGGCTGTAGTTCATTTTGCCGATACCCTGCGTATACACCCAGGTGTCGATGATTTCACCTTTGGAGCGCACCTCGTCTGTCAGGAAAACGTATACCTGGTTGAAGCCGGCATCGAGCACTGTGCCAATCTTGAGGATGAGCAGAACCACGAAAATCTTGCGGATACCGGGGAGCGTGATGTGCCAGATCTGGCGGAAGCGGCCGCAGCCGTCCACCGTGGCGGCCTCATAGAGCGAAGTGTCGATGCCCATGATGGCAGCCAGATAGGTGATGGCGCCCCAGCCCAGGCTCTTCCACAGGTCGGAGCCGATGATCACGCCCTGGAAATACTTGTTGCTGTTGAGGAAGGGAATGGGGGAGCCTCCCATTTTCTTGATCAGGTCGTTCACCACGCCGCGATTCTGGCTGAGCATGGCCGTGCAGATGCCGTATACCACAACCCAGGAGAAGAAGTGGGGCAGATAGGAAACGGTCTGCACCACGCGGGCGAAGCCGCGGCGGCGGCATTCGGAGACAGCCAGCGCGAAAATCAGCGAGGGGAACATGCCCACCACCAGCTTCCACAGCGAGATGCTGATGGTGTTGCTGAGGATGTTGCGGTTGGCCGGGCTCTTGAAAAACTGCTGGAAGTACTTATACCAGGGCGTACACCAGGGGCTGTCCCAGATGCCCTTCTTGATTTTGAAATTCTTGAAGGCAATGACAAGGCCGCCCATGGGTGCGTACTTGTAAATGGCGAAATACAGGATGCCCGGAATCAGCATCAGATACAGCGGCTGTCTCTTATACACATCTGACGCTGCCGACGAAGGCTTAGGTGT
>CAMGDO010000036.1 GCA_946042585.1 uncultured Clostridia bacterium | reverse complement strand
GCGCAAGATAGTGTGAAAACAGATGGATGCGGCTGCGAAGCCCTTCGCGGAAAAAGCGCTCCTTGACAGCGGTGAGCTGTTCCAGCCCCAGCAGCTTGTAGCGCATGGCGACGCCGCTGGCATTGGCGGAGAAATGCTCGTCGGTGAGGTCGGGCACCATGGAAAACTTGTGAATATCGCTGCACAGCGCAGCGCGCAGCACGTCCGCATCGCTTTCGTGCGCTTCCTTGGTGAGCCATTCCACATGCGCGGAGCCATCGGGCAGGGCAAGGGTTTTATCCTGACGCAGGCGTTCGCCCGGCGTGCGGCTGTCGCTGTCCTCCGGCGCGGTCAGCCCCATGACGCCGGTGAGCACAAGCAGCGCGTCGGCAAACTGCTGCTTGTCATTGATGCGGTCGCTCTCAAGCACATCATAGGCGTCAATGAGCGGCAGGACGCGCTCAAAATCGCCCGTTTCCCCGGCGTTGTTCCAGTATTCCGTCATGGGAAGTGCGCCAAAATAGTGCGGGGTGATGGATTCTATCTCGCGCAGGGCGGAAAACTGCTGGCAGCGATACCTGAGAATGGACTGCGCGGTGTAGACCGTGACGTGCAGGCATACGCGGCTGCCCTGGGCATTTTGCTCCTCGCGCAGATACACGCCAAAGAGCGGGTCGCACGCTTCGTCATCGCTGTATACGACAAAGGCCCGGCGCGGGTCTATGGCGACGCAGCGGGGGCGTGCGTTTTCATCGGCATAGCACAATTCCACACCGCGCCCGTAAATGCTTTGCTGCTGGGCAAGCTCTGCATCCACCGACGGCGAATCGCATTCCTGCAGCGCCTCAAGCAGGGGAGAAAGCGCGCTGTCATCATCGTATTCATAGCGCACGGGCGTACCGATGAGATAGCCGGCGGCCATATCGGTGATGTAGGCGGGATAACCGTGGGGAAGGCGCGAATTGGGCAGGCCGCTGCGGCGCTCGCGGAGCAGCACATCATGGCGGCCGTCATAGTAGGCCCGCAGGCGGGACAGGCGCACGCACGCGCGGGCATGCTCGCGCAGCACGCTGCGCACAAGCTCGGGCGAGGGCACGCCGTCGGCAAGCAGGCGGCGGGAACGAAGAATCATGAGAATACCTCCCAAATGGCTGGCTACCAGACGGGACGGGCGGATACGGCGGCAAAGCGCGCGTTCATCTCGTCCTCAAGCGCGTAGCGCAGCGCGTCGATCAGATGGTTGTTTTGGTCCTCGGGAACGGGCAGCGTGTTGCCCTGGCGATCCCGCTTCCATTGGTAGAGGGTGAGCTTGCGGATGAAATGGCGGCAGCGGGGGTCTACAATGATTTCCTGTGCGCGCAGCCATTGAATGCCGTGCAGCAGGCTGTCGGGCCCCTTGCGCGCGGGCAGGGCGGAGATGCCAAACCGCCGCAGCTCGGCAATGCTCTTGGGCTCGGCGCTGTCGCATACCACATAATGCCGTCCGGCAAAGGTGCGCAAGCGCTCTGCGAGCATGTCGTTGGTCTGGCCGCGCTCATACAATTCGTCATACACATAGACGCGCTTGCGGGCACGGTCATAGGCGCAGCGCACGCAGGCGCAGGGGTCGGAGGCGAAACCGAAATCAAGCCCATAGAGCGGCCTCTCCTCCAGCAGCGCGCGGGAGGAGAGGTCTTCTGTGCGCCAGCTGCTGAAGATGGCATCGCCCATTACGCCCCATGCGCCGTCCGTATATACGGAGCGGAAGTAGGGATCGCGCTCGTTTTCCAGCGCCGCTCGGTCATCGGGGGCGAGAAAGCGGTTGTCGCGATAGGTGGTTTTGAGGATGAGGCAGTCGTCGGTTTCAAGGACGCGGCGGCTGTCCTCCCAGGCGCCAAAGAATTCGCTGAATATCCAGTGCGTCTGGTATACGGGGTTGAAGGAGAGGGTCATGCGCTTGGGGTGCGCCGTCTGTCCGCGCAGACGCTTGTTCAGCTGCTTGAAGTCGGCATAGGCGATTTCCGTGGCCTCCTCAATCCATATGTCGGTGAGCGCGCCGCGCGCAGGCGTAATGGATTTGATTTTTTCCACATCGTCCAGACCGGCAAAGAGCATCTGCGCGCCGTTGTTTCGGGCGGTGATGGTCATTTCCGTGCGGTTCATCGTAAAGCAGGAGGACAGCCCCAGCCGCGCGGCGGATTTGGTGATTTCATTCCAGCAGCTGGTGCGCAGTGTGCGGGCTACGGCGCGCACGATGAGCGCGTTTCTGCCCTGCAGAGTATCAAGCACAAGGCGGGTGGCGAGAAAGCAGCTTTTGCCGGAGGACGCGCCGCCAAAGAACAGCTGATAGCGCTGCGAAGCAGACAGATAGGGGAGATAGACATCGTTCAGTGCGCGGCGGGGCAGGAGCAGGCGCGTCATGCGGTCACGCGGAGCTTGAAATCGCCTGCGGCTGCGCCCTCCGCTTCGCGCTGATAGATGCGTTCAAACAGCAGGGTGAGCCCTTTGAACACATCGGCGTTGGAGGTGGAGGGATCGGTGAGGATCTCCTCCAGACGGGAAAGGCCGAGCAGGACGGTGCGCTCGGTCTGGGCGCGGATTTCGCGCCCGGGAGTTTTTCTTGCGGACATAGCGCCTCCTTTGCGGAAGAAGATCAAAAAAAGCGCCGGCATGCCGGCTGCTGTTTTTGTCAGGATACAGCATAGCAGGGAAAAATGGCGCGCGCCATGGCCGCGCATGACGGAAAGAAGGGCGATTCAGGGCAAATGGAGGAAATTTTGCAAGACGGGAGAGAAACATAAATAGGCGCTGTGATGCGCACACTACGCGGGGAGGCGATGGCATGAAAAAGAAAATCAGGCGGTGTCTGGCGGCGGCTGCGGCGGTGATGGTGCTGCTGGCGGCAGCTTCGGACGCCCATGGAGCGGTGGCCTGGGGCTCGCGTGGGGACGATGTATACCGTGTGCAGCAAAAGCTCAAACAGTATGGCTATTACAGCGGCGCGCTGGATGGAATTTTCGGGCAGGCGACCTATGACGCGGTGATCTGGTTTCAGAAAAAGAACGGGCTGAAGGCGGACGGCGTGGTGGGCGCGGCTACGGCGGCGGCGCTGGGAATATCGCTGGGCAGCACGACGAGCACAGCGGCATCCGCGGGAGGAGAGAGCGAAGCATATCTGCTGGCGCGGCTGGTGCATGGAGAAGCGCGGGGTGAACCGTATGTGGGAAAGGTGGCGGTGGCGGCGGTGGTGCTCAACCGTGTGAAGAGCGCATCCTTTCCCAATACCATTTCGGGGGTCATTTTTCAGGCGGGGGCGTTTGACTGCGTGAAGGATGGGCAGATGTGGATGACGCCGGACGGTGAATCCATCCGCGCGGCCAATGATGCGCTGGCAGGGTGGGACCCGACCAGCGGCTGCATTTATTACTACAATCCCGCGACGGCGACTTCCAGCTGGATCTGGACGCGTGAGGTGCGATTGACCATCGGCGCGCACGCGTTTGCGGTGTAAGGAGGCGCGCATGCAGAAAAAGCATCATATATTGCTGTATACGCTGCTGGGCATGTGCGTGCTGCTGGCGGTGGCCTATGCGGTGGAGGCGGAGCAGACGGCGGATCGCTATGCGCAGGCTCTGGATGACGCCTATCAGGGCGCGCTGCAGGCGTCGCTGGAGCAGATGGAACAGATGAAGGTCAACATCGGCAAGGCGCTCATATCCCAGGATGAGGGGCAAAGCGCCGTGCTGCTGAGCAAGATTGGCAGCGACGCGGCGGCAGTGCAGAGCGGGTTGAGCGCGCTGCCGCTGTCGCATGCGGCGATGGCGGATACGGTGAAGCTGTGCAATCAGCTCAGCGATTTTACCAACGCGCTGCTGATTCAGGCGGACGCCGCCGTTTCGGAAGCGGATGCGGAAAAGCTCAGGGCGTTGTCAGAAGCCTGCAGCGCGCTGCTGGACGAACTGAGAAGCGCCTATGGGCAGATGCAGGCGGGAAAAATCAGATTTGATACGCTGAGCCCCTATATGGCGGATGCAGACAGCCTGACGCGGCCGCTGGAGGGCGCGGCGGCAGCGGTGGATTATCCCACGCTGATCTATGACGGCCCCTTCAGCGATGTGGTCAGCGAAAACGAGCCGCGCGGGCTCGGGCAGGAGAATGTGGGGCAGGAAGCGGTTGCGGGCATTGTCAGGGGATATCTGCCCGACATCAGCAGCGTTCAGCTGACGCAGGAATGCGGCGGCAGCATTCCGGCCTGGGGGGTGCGCATCGAAAAGAACGACTGCGTGCTGCAGGCGGCGGTGACCAAGCAGGGTGGAGACATCCTGTGGATGTTTCCGGAAACGGCGGCGTTCACGCCGCAGTATGGACTGGAAGAGTGCAAGGAAGCGGCGCTGGAATTTCTGCGTCTGCACGGCTATGGGGAAATGCGGCTGACCTTCTGGCAGATTTATGCCGGCATGGTCACGCTGAGCTATGCCGCTGTGCAGGAAGGGGTGGTGCTGTATCCCGATCTGGTGAAGGTGCAGGTGCGCATGGACAATCTGGATGTGGTGGGGCTGGAAGCACGGCATTATCTGTCCAGCCATACGCAGCGGGATTTCCTTACGCCTTCCATCACGCAGGAGGAGGCGCAGGGGGCGGTGAGTGAGCGGCTGAGTATCCGCCAAACGCAGCTGTGCGTCATTCCCCAGAACAACAGGGAGTATTTGTGCTGGGAATTCATGGGTGAATATCAGGGAGATACATACTATGTGTACATCGATGCGCAGACGGCGCGGCAGCGGGATATTCAGCGGCTTGTGCAGACGGACAATGGCCCCAAAGCCAGCTGATAAGAATAAGCGCGCCTCTGACGGGATGAGATTTTCATGGTCTGGCAGCAGATTCTGTGCTATAATGCAGGGGCGAGCCGTCCTTATGCCAGACGGTGCACGCCGGGAAGAGGCTGAACGCAAACAGACCAAGCAGGAACGTTTCCCGGGGTATGCGGCATATGCTCATATACCGGGTGATGATATGCTGGAGTATTTGAAACGAAGCGGGGAAATCTCCCTGGCGCAGTCGCCTTTGAACGATGTGGACCGGCTGATCTTTGCGCAGCTTGCCTATGTGGATTTGAGCTGCGCCGAGCCAGGAATGACGCTGGCGCAGGCGCTGGGCTGCGCGCTGTTTGCCCGTGAGGATACTGCGCAGGTGGTGAGATTCGGCTTTCAGAGCCGGGATGACAGCATGCTGTGCGAGCAGGCGGCGCTGGCCAGACGCTATGAGAACATAAGGTTTCTGGATTTCACCGATGTGTTCGACGCCCGGTCGCAGACGCAGTTTGCCGCAATGACGGTGGCGCTGCCCGACGACACGCTGCTTGTTGCCTTCCGCGGCACGGATAATACCGTGGCGGGGTGGAAGGAGGACTTCAATCTGGCGTTTCTGGAGGAGGTGCCTGCGCAGGCGCTGGCGCGCGCATATGCCGAAAGCCGGTCGCCCTTTGACGCGCCGATGGAAATATGCGGGCATTCCAAGGGCGGCAATCTGGCGCTGTATGCCGCCGTGCGCAGCGATGCGCGCACACGCGCGCGCATCCGGCAGGCGGTCAGTTTTGACGGGCCGGGGCTGTCGGAAAAGCTGACGCAGAGCGATGAATTTGCGCAGATGCAGCCGCGAATGCGCGTCCTTCTGCCGCGCGCTTCGCTGGTGGGGCGGCTGTTTACGCAGCCGGAGAATGTGCAGCTGGTGGAGAGCCGTACGCTTGGCATGCTGCAGCACTATCCCTATACATGGAAAACCGAGGGCATGGGATTTGACCATGCCGAGCGCGCGAGCGGGGGCAGCCTGCTGGCTGGAGACATGGTGAACGCGCTGCTCAGAAGGCTGACGCTGGAGGAGCGCGAGCAGTTTGTGGAAGCGGTATACGACATTGTGACGGCGACGCAGGCGGAGACGGTCAATGAGCTGCTGCGCGGGTGGATCGCCAACACCCTGCCCGTGCTGCAAAAGCTTTTGCGCACGAAGCCGGAGACATACCGGTTGTTTCTGCGCGTGCTCAACGCGCTGTGGCAGTCCATGCTGGAGGCAGCGGGACTGCAGGAAAGGGAAGAGATCAACAAATGAACGAAACATGCAAAATCCGGGCGGCTGCGGCGGCGGACGCGCCTGCCCTGCTGGCTATCTATGCGCCCTATGTGGAAAAAACGGCGATCACTTTTGAATATGATGTGCCCAAGGAAAGCGAGTTTGCCGCGCGCATTGCGCACACGCTGGAAAAGTATCCCTATCTTGTGGCTGAACGCGGCGGCGAGATTGCAGGCTATGCCTATGCAGGCCCCTTCAAGACCCGCGCGGCGTATGACTGGGCGGTGGAAAGCACGGTGTATGTGAAGCAGGGGCTGCATCGCTGCGGCGTGGGGCGCGCGCTGTATACGGCGCTGGAGGGGGCGCTGGCCTTGCAGAATATCTGCAATGTGGAGGCAGCCATTGCGGAGCCGGAGACGGAGGATGAATATCTGACGATGGACAGCATCCGCTTTCATACGCGCATGGGCTATCATCGGGTGGGGACGTTCTATCAGAGCGGCTACAAATTTGGCCGCTGGTATCATCTGACCTGGATGGAAAAGCAGATCCTGCCGCATCTAAAAAACCAGCCGGCGGTGCTGCGGTTTGACCAGGTGCGCGGTCTGGCGCGGGAGAAACTCGGAATTGAATGAAATCTGCCGCGAAGGGACGGCGGGCTGTGTTGACAAATGCTGGCACATATGGTATAGTGTGTATGTAAATCTTTAAGCCGACACGAGAGGTTGGCAAGATTGCATGTGCTGGCGCATTGCGCTGCGGAAATTTTGGTGCATGTTCGTCTTGCCGCTCATCGGCAAGACTTTTTTGTCAGAAAGGGGATTGCAAGGATGCAGCTGACAAAGACGGCGCCCTTTCTTTCCGGGTGTGATTTTTCGGGCGAACTGCCCGAGACTTTGCGTTCCCCCCGTTATATGGTGTTTCCCGGCTTTTGCGATGTGCATGTGCATCTTCGCGAGCCGGGCTTTTCTTATAAGGAGACGATCGCCACGGGCAGCCGCGCCGCGGCGCGCGGCGGCTATACGGCGGTATGCGCCATGCCCAATCTGAACCCTGTGCCCGACAGCGCGGCGCATCTGCAGGTGCAGCGGGAATTGATTGCACGCGACGCGGTGATTGATGTGTATCCCTATGGCGCCATCACGGTGGGCGAAAAGGGTGCACAGCTATCGGACCTTGCGGGCATGGCAGGCGATGTGGCGGCATTCTCGGACGACGGGCGCGGCGTGCAGGCGGAAGAAATGATGCGCGCAGCCATGCGGCGCTGCGCGGAGCTTGGCAAGGTGCTGGCGGCGCACTGCGAGGACAACAGCCTCCTGCATGGGGGATATATTCACGCAGGCGGGTATGCAAAAGCGCACGGCCACCGCGGCATCGTCAGCGAAAGCGAATGGGGCCCCATTGCCCGTGATCTGAAGCTGGCGAAGGAAACGGGCTGCAAATACCATG
>CAMGDO010000035.1 GCA_946042585.1 uncultured Clostridia bacterium | reverse complement strand
CTGACCGCGTTTCGATTTTGGTTCATCTTGTATTTCGCAATCATAATCATCATACTCAGATAGATCTTGTTGCTCATCTATATCTTGCGTTTGAAATCCAAAATCTTCCATATCTATATCAAATATGGATCCAAGTTCGTCATCCAATAACGTGATGTCCCATTCTGCAAATTCAGCCGTTTTATTATCAGCAAGACGGAATGCCTTAATCTGCGAAGGCGTGAGATCGTCCGCAATGATGCACGGCACAACATCCATACTCAGCTTTTTCGCTGCTTTGTAGCGCGTGTGCCCGGCAACGATCACACCATCCCCATCAATTACGATCGGAACTTTGAATCCAAACTCCTGGATCGAGTTTGATACATACAATACCGCATCGTCGTTTTTTCTCGGATTGTTTTCGTATGGAACGATTTCGTCCAATCGCTTATATACGATATTCATTTTACCATTCACGCCGAGCACCTCCTTTTTGCCGACACAAAAGCGGCATGCAATCTGCACGCCGCTGATTCTATGTTGTTAGTGTAGCACGATGAAAGCGGCAAAAAACGGCATTTCATCCTGAACACACTTCCACGTTTTGCGCGATGAAATCCACTGCCTGCCGCTCCACACGTTTGATGTGATCTTCGTCGTAATTCATCTTCATTGCGATATAGCGCCATGCATGGCCATCTATGTAGCGGTATCCGATCACCTTCTCCTGCATCGGTGTGAGCTGTGCTACCATCCCTTCGATGCAATTGCGCAGGCGGATTCGATCCGCACTCATCTGCCGATGCCACCCGCGCTTCGTCCTGTGCCCGGCGGCCCGTGGCCCTGCGCTTCGGCGCTGCTGAGCATGTCCGCCAGCGCCTGCACCACCTCCGCCGCCTGTCCGCTCTCCAGCACGGAAACATAGCGCCGCTTTCCGGTCTTCGGCTGAAGCCGTTCCTCCATCACCACGTATTTCGTCACCATCCTCCCGCACCGCTCGCTGTACTTCTTGATCTGATTGACCTTCACGCGCCTCCCGCGCAGATTGATCGCCATCAGCAGCTTGTCCATCATCCTGCGCGCGTTCATGATCTCCACCTCATCAATCCTCTGTTCCGCCTCCCGGAAAAGTGCGCCCCGCCCCCGCCAGCTGCATTCGGCCGCCGCGCACATGCGCCAACGGCTTCCCAAATGGAGCGCGCCCGCGCCCCGGCAGGGGAGGAATCCGCCGGAACGCACGCCAAACATCTTTGCAAAACGCAAAGCGGCAAGGGTGCACCCCTCGCCGCTTTTTTCACACTATGATTGTATCACACTTTATTGTCCCATAAAAACCCTTTTTTAAGTTCCGACAAAACAAAGAAGAACTTCCGCCGTGCATTGATGAACTGCCTCCTGCCGCACGGCGGATCGATCAGCGCAATGCCGTCCTTGGTCGTTACCGCCCGCAGAATCCACGGCGCGAGCTCACTGTCCGCGACGGTCGCCGCGCGCTCAATCATCCGCACATCGTTCAACAGCTGTTCCCGGCGCTCCGCCGCCGCCTCCACGGGATTGCTTGTGCGCCCGCCGTGGGGCAAGAATTCCGCGCGCCCCGATGCGTCCGCAACCGCCCTGGGGATGCTGCACGGCATCGTGAGCATGTCGGCCGCAGCCTGCTTCTTGGCCCTGTACTGCTGGCAAAAGTGATACAGTTCCTTGTATTCATCGTAGGATATTCCCCACGCGTCCATCTTCAGGGGCCGCTGCTTCATGTCGTTTCGCCTCCTTTGCCCCGG
The DNA here is from genome assembly GCA_946042585.1 of uncultured Clostridia bacterium. Classification (GTDB taxonomy): domain Bacteria; phylum Bacillota; class Clostridia; order Christensenellales; family Aristaeellaceae; genus SFMI01. The sequence continues at coordinate 5,857 of CAMGDO010000035.1, read as the reverse complement.
TCTGTCCCACCCTGTCCCATTCCATCCTCCCATACAAATCCGCTTTGTGGCAGGCCACGATCAGCTTCCCCGCATCCGTGCATCCGCTCTTTTCGCGCGCCCATACCAGCATGCTCAGAATCATGCGCAGCTTCGGATCATCCATGCGGGATACCCTGCACCATTTGATGCGGCAGCTGTTTGCGTTGCGGTTCAGTCGCGCGGCAATCACATCCCAACGCGCGCCGCGCCTGCGCATGGCCGCCATCCGGTCAATCTCCTCCTGCGTCCAGCTGACCTCTGCGCGGCCCTTTTTGCAATACTTGTACACCCAGGATCTGGACATGCCAAGCCTTTCGGCGATTTCCGGATACGGCGCGCCGGACGCGTGCATTTTCAGCGCCTCCTCGCGCTTCAGCAATAGTTCCTCGCCTCCGGCCACGCTTCGCACAGCTTTTGCCACTCCTTCGGATAGTTGAGCCTCAGAAAGACCAGCGTCCCCTTGTTCAGAATGTCGCGGCTGGTGATGTACCCCAGCCGGATGAACCCGTCCTCCGCAAATTTGTTCTCCCGGGTTCCGATCGCGCACTTGCGATAGATCGGATGAACCGGCACACAGTAGTCCAGCAGCGCCGCGGCCACATCCTCCAGCCTGAACCAGGTGATCGGATTGCATATGTCAATGTCACCTCCTGCGCCGGAATGAAAACACGATCCGTGTGCTTTCGCAGCCTGCATGCGGCGCTTGCTTTCGTAGGCGCGCACGCCCGTCAGGCACAGATCGCACCCGGACTGCCGCACCCAATCGCGGATGGAATCGAAAAACACGCCGGTCTTGCCGAAAGCCCTCCGCTGCGGATTGCGCAGCGCGTCGTAGGCGCTGCCCTCTGACCGGCTGATCTCCAGCTCCCGGCCCAGCTGATCGGCCAGCGCCACGATCGTCTCCTCCGTGCCGGGGAAGCTCGCGTCGGACACATGCGCCCACAGAACGAGCTCTCGCCCAGCCCTGCGCGCAGCCTCGTCCGCTATGCACGCGCAGACCACGCTGTCCTTGCCGCCGGACACGCTGACATAGGCCTTCTGATGGCTTGCGATGGCGTCCGCCGCCACGGCCACGGCCTTTTCCCGCTTGTCGATGTAGCTCTGCATCTTGCGGCGGATCTCGCCCTGCCGCAGAAAGTCGTCAAAGTTCATGGCCAGCCTCCACCACCGGAACATAGCACAGCGCGCGATTGACGGGCTTCCAGTATGGCGGGCGCACGCCGTATTCCATCACAGGATATCCCACGGCTGATCTCCAGCTCCCGGCCCAGCTGATCGGCCAGCGCCACGATCGTCTCCTCCGTGCCGGGGAAGCTCGCGTCGGACACATGCGCCCACAGAACGAGCTCTCGCCCAGCCCTGCGCGCAGCCTCGTCCGCTATGCACGCGCAGACCACGCTGTCCTTGCCGCCGGACACGCTGACATAGGCCTTCTGATGGCTTGCGATGGCGTCCGCCGCCACGGCCACGGCCTTTTCCCGCTTGTCGATGTAGCTCTGCATCTTGCGGCGGATCTCGCCCTGCCGCAGAAAGTCGTCAAAGTTCATGGCCAGCCTCCACCACCGGAACATAGCACAGCGCGCGATTGACGGGCTTCCAGTATGGCGGGCGCACGCCGTATTCCATCACAGGATATCCCACCAGCCCGGGCATTCTATCCACCGGCATCGGCCGCATCAGCCCGTATTCCGGGTGGAACGTGCTGTAGTCCTCGCCGCATTCCTCCACCGTCCACGACCGCACAGCGCCCCAGCCCATCGCCGCTTTCTTGCCCACGGCAGGAATGCTGCCCAGCAGCGCCCTGACCTCATCCGCATGCCCGAGCGCCCAGAAGGTCAGCCGTCCGCCTCGAATGTGCCTAATCACCTGCGGCATCCGATAGGCGCGATAGAGACCAACGCCGGAAGAAATCACGCCTTTGGGCAGATTCAGATGCCGGCCTGCATCCGCCGCAAAGAAGTTCGGACGCTTGTTCCAGTGCTCCACGGATACACCCTCCTGCTCATATACGGCGCGGCTGGCGAACCAGCGGTTGCCGGCGTCCTGCCGGAGGGGGAGGCCGATATAGCCGTCCCCCGGAACGCCGTCCCCGCCCCGCCCTTCCAGCACATGGGGCGCATGCGCCCAGAACCAGGCGTGATACAGAATTGCGTCCAGCATGATGATGCCGTCTGCGCTGTTGATCCTCCCGTCCTCCAGCACCGCCACGACCTTAATCGGAACCGTTGGCTTTTTTGCCATTCTTCTTGGCCCCCTTCAGCAGCTCGAAGTCCTTCGCGCAGTCCATCGTGCCCTGCCTGTACAGATCGATCAGCTGCTGCGCCGAACCCGAAATCCACAGCGCGCCGTCCGCCACGCGGATCGCCTCCGCGCCATCCAGCGCAGCGGTCGCGTTGAATGCGCCGAAGCCCTTTGCGCTCATGCCGCCCAGGCGCGGCGCCGTGCGCCACCAGTATTCAAGGGCGGAGAGCAGCGCGCCGAGCTCAGCATCGCTCGTACCGGGGAGCAGCGTGAGCCGCTGCAGAAACTCCGTGCCCGCCGCCATGTACTGAACGGCATATCGCATCTGCTGCGACGCCTGCCCCACGCTTTCCGCGTCCGCATCGGAGATATAGGCCGCCGCCATGCGGTCGTTCTTCGCGTCGTCCGTGCGCGTGAACTCGATCTCGTCAATCAGGCTGTGCCAGCTCACGTCCGAAGGAATGCCCAGCAGATCCTCTGTCTCCGTGCAGATGGGGTAGGCAAATCCGCACAGCAGCTTCCCGGACATGATCATCGTCCCGAGCGCGCCGCCCAGCAGCGATATCAGCGGGAACCGCTCGCGCACCGCTGCCGCCCGGCCGACGTCGTCCTTCATCGAGGCGGATACGTTGCCGCCGGAAAACAGCACGTGGAAGACCTCCTTGTCCACCGTCTCGCCGATTCTGTCCAGCAGCTCGCCCGCACCCGCGTCCCGGATCTGCCCGCGAATGGAATTCCCGGTAATCACCGGCAGCCTGCCCGCGCTGGTCTGAATCATATTGAAGTACGCGCCGGTGGACGCCGTTTCGCCAATGTGGGATACCGGGGCCGTCATGTCGTATCGAATTTCAAGCCTCATCATTTTCGCCCTCCAGTCTTTCGCGCTGAATGCGCTCCCGCACCAGCAGCGTCAAATACATGCTCTCCCGGTTCAGCACCGGCAGCAAGTCGTCGTCCGCAATGATCGACGACCGATAGTCGTGCACGCCCTCCGCCGCGATCATCTCGCCGCCCGGCAGCATCACCGGCTGACCATCGTCCAGATATTTCGGCACAATCGCGCTCACCTGCGCCTTTTTGCAAAATGCCTGTACAAACTCTGCGGTGGTGCTGCTCTTCAGGCACGCGCCGCGAATGTATGCCGTGAACCGCTTCCAGGTGTCCACGCCGTTCAGGCTGCTCTGCTTGTCCCGGCTGCGGTACATCGCGTACAGCAGCAGCGCCGCCTTGGCCCGCGTCATATCCTCCGTGTCAAAGTTGTAATACATTCGATCGCCTCCTCTTCATGAATGTCCCGCGGCTGTCCGCAGAACAATGGAATCTGAATCTCCCTGCTCGACTTCAGCTCGCGCTGCAGCTTTTCCAGCGCGGAAAAGCCAACCTTCCCGATCGTCTGCATGGAAAGCTCGCCCTCCGCCATCTGCCGCTTGCTCTGCCCGATCGTGATCAGGCACTCCACAAAGTCAAACAGCTCGCGCATGCGCGCCTTCGTGGTCTGAATCCGCTCTTCCTCCAGATTAATGTAAAAGCAATCCGCATCGTAATTGACCGCGCTCTTGTAAAAGAGATGCTTCTTCTGGCTGACCGTGATGACGATCCTAAACGGCGGCTCGTGCGGCCCAAGGATCTTCGCACTCGCCTCGCGGGCGTTGAACAGCTCGATCCCCTTCGGGCTGATTTCGTAGCTGTAAAAGTACAGGCTCAGCATGCGGCTGCATTCACGGCAGATGTACTCCCCCAGATAGGCCCAGTCGGTAAAATTCGCCGATACGGCGTCCTTTACCCGCACGCCCTCGCCAAACGTTCCCCCGCATACGGGGCATCGGAAGCTCGCAGCGCTCACCGGAAACTCCTTGATTTCCACCTCCTTTACAAAATCGTTGCCCTGCCCGTCGCGCGTGTTGTATAAGATCACCATCGGCATCGCCTCCCGTCAGAACGGCAGATCATCGTCGTCAACCTCGGTGAAACCATCGTGCATGCCTACCTGCCTGCCCGTATCCGGCGCGCCCTGCGGCTGCGCGTTCGTTTCCTGCGCGCCCTGCCCGCCGCCGATAAACTCCACGTGCTCCGCGATGATCTCCGTCACGTAGCGCTTCGAGCCGTCCTGCGCCTCATAGGAGCGGTTCTGAATGCTGCCCTCCACCGCCGCCTTGCGGCCTTTCGCGAGATATTTCGCGCAGTTCTCCGCCGTCTTCCCCCAGCAGACCACATTGAAGAAATCCGCCTCGCGCACGCCCTGCTGGTTCGCAAACCGCCGCTGCACCGCCAGCCGGAACGAGCACTGCGCCTTGCCGCTGTTCGTCGTGCGGCTCTCCGGGTCGTTCGCCAGATTCCCGATCAAAGTCACCTGATTCATATTTCCCTCCTGTAAATCTCTGATTTGTTCTGATTTGTTCTGATTTCCTGCGAATTTATGAGAAAAACGCACAGAAAATCCCGCAAATGCTGCCACTGCGCCTGCAGCCTTGATCAAATATCCCCCTCCGCCCGGTGCAGCGACTTCTCCTCGCTGAATCCGTCCGGGAACCGCCTGCGCAGCTTTTCGATGTTGTGCCCGGCGATTTCGGCAAGCGATACGTGGAGCACGTCCGCCAGCTCCGCGATAAACCACAGGATATCGCCCATCTCACTTACCAGATGCGCCTCGTCGAACGGGTGCCCCTGCAGCGCCTTCTGGTACATCGAATGGATTTCGCCCACCTCCCCGGCGAGTCCGTGCAGCGCGTGGCGCTCGCACTCCTCCGGGCTCAGGCTCCTGTTCTGCGTCCTGCGCGCCAGGCGCTGGTATTCGTAAAAGGTCTTCATTTCAGATACCTCCCAAGTTCATTTCCCGCGGCCACGTCCAGATATGCGCACATGCCGTTCTGCCGCACCCTTTCGGTAGGCGCCACGCGCTCCAGCACCTCCCGCAGCGGGCAGTGCTTCTGCGCGGTCACGTCGTTTAGGCACATCGCGCACTCCGATGCGATCACGCGGTTCACCAGTGCCTTCAGATCGTCGTTTGCGATCAGCTGCACGTAATCCGGCCGCGCGCTGCACTTCTGCCGGATCACCACCTCGCCGTGGTCTGCGATCATGCGCATCCGGCGCATGTTCTTCTCCGGAAGCGTGTCGTACAGCGCCACAAGGACGCGCCCCGCCGTCTTCACCGCCAGCCGGTAGTCGCGCCAGCCGTTTGGGATCTTCGACAGCCGATCCTTCAGCGCATCTTCGCCGCGCTCCAGCTGCGCGTCCAGCGCCGCCAGCACCTCGATCGCCCGCATCTCCTGCCCGTTGGCCTCCATCACCGGAGCCTCCGCGCGCGGCTCCTGCCTGCGCACAGGCTTCATCACCGGCGCGACGGATTCGCGCACCCGCACCGCCCGCATGCCGTCGAGCATCTGTTCAAAGCGCGAACCGCCCTCGTCAATGCCCGGAATCCCCGGCATCTTGCTCATGCTCTCCATCGTATTCCTCCTCCAGCTTCATCGCGTGTTCGTCCGCCGCGCTGAATCCCCTCAGCGCAGCGAACACCACGAACCAAACCTCGAAAACAAGCAGCCCGATCAGGACTGTCTCTTATACACATCTCCGAGCCCACGAGACGTAGAGG
>CAMGDO010000034.1 GCA_946042585.1 uncultured Clostridia bacterium | reverse complement strand
CGGTTCTGCGGAATAAAAATGAAGGGGCTGCGCCCCTTCATTGCATCCCGGCAACCGTGTGCCTGCTTTGTTGGTATTCTGAGGCGTGACGTTCGCAGTCACGCCTTTATTTGTTTTCTGTCCGATAAACCCCTGTCGCTTAGGCGTTATTCCGTATGGGACGCTCTTTACGCGGCGAACTGGCTGTTGTACAGCCTGGCATAGAAGCCGTTCTTTTTCAGCAGCTCCTCGTGATTGCCCTGCTCGATAATATTGCCGTCGCGCATCACCAGAATCACGTCCGCCTCGCGGATGGTGGACAGGCGGTGTGCCACGATAAAGGTGGTGCGCCCCTGCATCATGGTGGCAAAGGCCTTCTGAATGCGCAGCTCCGTGCGCGTATCGATCGAAGAAGTTGCTTCGTCCAGAATCAGCATGGGCGGCAGGCACAGCATAATGCGCGTGATGCACAGAAGCTGCTTTTGTCCCTGCGAAAGGCTGCCGCCATCCTCGCCAATCACCGTATCATAGCCCTGCGGCAGGCGCTTGATGAAGCTGTGGGCATGCGACGCTTTGGCTGCGGCAATCACCTCTTCATCCGTCGCGTCCGGCTTGCCCATCACAATGTTTTCGCGGATGGTGCCCGCCTTCAGCCACGTTTCCTGCAGCACCATGCCAAAGGCAGCGCGCAGGCTGCGGCGCTTCATCTGGCGAATGTCCGTGCCATCCACCAGAATGGCGCCGCGATTGACATCATAAAAGCGCATCAATAGATTGATCAGCGTGGTCTTGCCGCAGCCCGTCGGCCCCACAATGGCCACATGCTGACCGGGCTGCACCGTCAGATTCAGGTTTTCCAGCAGCTTCTTCTCCGGCACATAGGAGAAGCTCACATGTTCCAGATGCACCTGTCCCTTCGCATTCTCAAGCGTCCTGGCGTCCGGATCGTCGGGCGTCTGCGGCTCCTCTGCAATCAGGCGGAAAATGCGCGAAGCGCAGGCCAGAGCGTTCTGCAGCTCGGTGATCACGCCGGAGATTTCATTAAAGGGCTTGGTGTACTGATTAGCATAGGACAAAAGCGCCGACAGGCTGCCCACCGTGAAGGGCGCCGCCGTTCCCGCCGTTGCCACGCACACCAGCGCGCCGCCCAGCGCCACCGCCGCGTACACCACGCTGTTGACGAAGCGCGTGCAGGGGTTGGTGATGGATGAAAAGAATATAGCCTTCAGCGAGCATTTTTCCAGCCGTTCATTGATTTCGTCAAACCGCTCCATGTTCTGCTGTTCATGGCCAAACGCCTTGACGACCTTCTGATTGCCGATCATTTCGTCCATAAAGGCCGTCTGCTCGCCGCGGGTCTCGCTCTGCACCTTGAACATGCTGTATGTATGCGTGGCCACAAAACGCGCCACCACAAAGGACAAGGGCGTGAGCACCACCACCAGCAGTGCAATGGCCGGCCGTATGCTGAGCATGAAGATCAGCGTGCCCAGAATCGTCACCACGCCGGTGAACATCTGCGTGAAGCCCAGCAGCAAACCGTCCGCGAACTGATCCACATCCGCGATCACACGGCTGACAATCTCGCCCGCGGGATGCGAATCGATATAGCTCAGCGGCAGAATCTGCAGCCGTCTGAATGCCTGCGCGCGCACATCGCGCACCACCTGATAGGTAATCCGGTTGTTGATGCTGTTGACAACCCACTGCACAGCGCCGGTTGCCGCCACCATCACGCCCACCTTGAGCATGAGCTTCACAATGGCCTCAAGCTGCACATTGCCTTTTCCCACGATCATATCGATGGCCTTGCCAATCAGCACCGGCACATACAGCGTCAGCGCCACCGTGACGGCGGACAGCAAAATAGACATTGCCACCAGCGCCCAATACGGCCGCAGATACTGCAGCACCTTTTTCAGCGTGCCGCGTTCGGCCTTCTGCTTTGCCTTGCTCATGCCTGCGCCGCCTCCTTTCGGAACTGGGATTCGTAGATTTCCCGGTAAACCTCGCACGTCTTGAGCAGCTCGTCATGCGTGCCCAGGCCCGCCACCGCGCCGTCGTCCAGCACAATAATATGATCTGCATGCTGAATGGAGCTTGTGCGCTGGGAAACGATGAACACCGTGGTGTCCCCCTCCATCTCCTTGAGCGCCCGGCGCAGCGCAGCATCCGTGGCAAAGTCCAGCGCGGAGGAGCTGTCATCCAGAATCAGAATCTCCGGCTTGCGCACCAGCGCGCGGGCAATGGTGAGCCGCTGGCGCTGTCCGCCGGAGAGATTGCGTCCGCCCTGCTCGACCATGGCGTCCAGCCCGCCCTCCTTGGCGGCGATCACATCCGAAGCCTGAGCGATCTTCACCGCCTGCATCAGCTCCTCATCCGTGGCGCTTTCATTGCCCCAGAGCAGGTTTTCGCGGATGGTGCCCTTGAACAGCACCGCCTTTTGCGGCACCACGCCGATGCGCGCGCGCAGCTGCCCGCTCTCCATGCCGCGCACATCCATGCCGTCCACGCGCACCTCACCCTGCGTCACGTCATAAAAGCGCGGAATCAGATTGACCAGCGTGGATTTGCCCGAGCCCGTTCCGCCAATCACGCCCACCGTTTCACCGGGACGCACGGCAAAGCTCACATCGCTGAGCGATTCTTCGCCCGCGCCGCCATATTGAATGCCTGCATGGATAAATTCCACGCGATAGGGGGAATCATGCCGGACGCAGTCCTTTTTTACCGTTTCGCCCGAGGGAATCTCCAGCACGCTCTGAATGCGGTTGGCGCAGGCAATGGATTTGGTGATGTTGATAATCAGATTGGCCAGCTTGATCAGCTCCACCAGAATCTGGGACATATAGTTATACAGCGCAACCACCGCGCCCTGCGTGATAATGCCCGCCTCCACACGGATGGCGCCGGTATGAATCAGCGCCAGGATGGCGAGATTGATAATCACATAGGTCACGGGATTCATCAGCGCGGAAATATGCCCCACATGCTTCTGCATGGCAAGCAGCGCGTCGTTCTTTTCATCAAATGCCGCCGTTTCTGCTTCTTCCTTGCCGAAGGCGCGGATGACGCGCACACCGGTCAGGTTTTCGCGCGTGATGCCCAGCACCCTATCCAGCAGCCCCTGCACCTTCTTATACAGCGGCATGCTCACCAGCATAATGCCGAAAACCACGATGGACAAAAGCGGAATCGCCGCCGCAAACCACAGCGCCGCCCGCGCGTCCACCGTAAAGGCCATGATCATGGCGCCAAACACCACAAAGGGAGAGCGCAGCAGCAATCGCAGCGTCAGGTTCAGTCCCGTCTGCACCTGATTCATATCCGAGGTCATCCGCGTCATCAGCGTGTTGGTTCCCACGCTGTCCAGCGTCTGATAGGAAAAGCCCTGCATATGGCAAAACAGCGCATGCCGCAGCTTTTTTACAAAGCCCACCGACGCTTTGGCGGCAAAATACTGCGCTGTAATGGAAAACACAAGCCCGATCAGCCCCAGCGCCACCAGCAAAAGGCACATGCGCACGATATATCCGCGGTCTCCGCCGCCCGGCGCGAGAATGCCCCGGTCGATCACCGCCGCCACCACCAGCGGCACCAGCAGCTCCAGCGATGCCTCCAGCAGCTTGAACAGCGGCCCCAGAATGCTCTCCCGGCGGTATTCCTTCAAGTATTTCAGCAGTTTTCTCATGCCTCTCCCCCGTCTTTTCCGTGCTCATTACACTTTTTCCGGTATAACCAGGATATTATACCACAAGATCATACCAAATCAAAGGCGAATCCCCGCTTTTTACAAGTTTTTTATGGCATATCAGGCCGTATTGTGCTATAATATTTTGTTGTACCCATTGAAAAAAACGATTAAAGAGGCGACTGATTGTGTTATACTACCGCATACTGCAAAAGGCCATCGACAGCAGGGAATACCCGGATGATTCCGCCCATCGCTCCGCCTGGGGCACGGCAGGCTCGGTCACGGGCATTGCGGTCAACCTGCTGCTGGCCGCCGTCAAGTTTGTTGTGGGCATGCTCACCGGCAGCGTAGCCGCCACGGCGGACGCTGTCAACAACATTTCGGACGCGGGCGGCAGCATCATGTCGCTTTTGTCCGTGCGCCTGTCAGGCCGCCGCGAAACCTCCAAAAACCCCTTCGGATTTGGCCGCATGGAGTATCTGGGTGAGCTGGGCGTGGGGCTGCTCATCCTGCTGATGGGCTTTGAGCTGCTCAAATCGGGCATTCAGAGCATCCTGCATCCGCAGGAAATGCTCTTTTCCTGGCTGTCGCTGGGGCTGATGGGCGTGAGCATTCTGGCCAAGGTCTGGCTGTATCGCGCTTATACCTGCATCGGCAAGCCCATTCACAACAACACCCTGCTGGCCGCCGCCAGGGATTCGCTCAATGACTGTCTGGCCACCTCCGCAGTCATTATCAGCATGCTGATCTCGCATTTCTTCCAGTGGAATATTGACGGCTATATCGGCGTGCTGGTGTCCTTGCTGGTTCTCAAGGCAGGCTTTGACGTGCTGTCGGACACCGTCACACGCCTGCTGGGCGGCAAGCCGGACAAGGAACTGGGCGACAAAATCATCGCCTGCGTCAAATCCTACCCCTATGTGAGCGACATCCATGATTTTGTGATGCATGACTACGGCCCCGGCCGCTGCATGGCCTCCATCCATGTGGAGGTGCCCGCAGACGGTAACCTTGTGGCCATGCACGAGGTCATTGACCAGATGGAGCGCGAGGTATTTGACACGCTGCATGTGCCGCTGTGCGTGCATATGGACCCCGTAGCGGAGCCCGACGAGCAGGCCAGCACCGTTCACTCCGTGCTGCGCGAATACCTGTCTGCCCACAATCCTCCGCTGCTCATGCATGATTTCCGCACCGTGCCGGGAGAAAACCAGATCAATCTGATCTTTGACGTGGTGCTGCCTCCTTCCTATCCCAACGCGGAGCAGCTGGCGTCAGAGCTGGTCGCCATCGCCCGCGGACTGGATCAGCGCTATCACTGTGTAATACATTTTGATAAGGATTATTATTATCATGTATAAAAAGCTTCTGTGTGTGCTGCTTGCCCTGCTGATGCTGCCCTGCATCGCATGGGGCGAGGAGGCGCTGGAACTGACAGAGGAAGAGCTCACCGCGCTATTGTGGGAGCTGTATCAGAGTGAAAACGCCGACGCCGAGTTTCTGGTGCTGCCCGATGATTACGAGGAGCCCGCAGCCGGCAAGACGGGCATTTTCAATCTGCTGCTGCTGGGTATCGACAATCCCGGCGACGCGCTCTCCGGCCGCAGCGACACCATGCTGCTTGCCTCCTTCAATGCGCGAACGGGCATGCTGAAGCTGCTGTCCTTCATGCGCGATACCTATGTGACCATTCCCGGTCACGGGCACAATAAGCTCAATGCCGCCTATGCCTATGGCGGCGCCGAGCTGCTCATGGACACGCTCAGCAAAAATTTCGGCGTGCAGGTGGATGGCTATGTGGCCGTCAATTATGCGCTGATGGTGGATCTGGTGGACGCCATCGGAGGCGTAACGCTGACGGTCAGCAAGGATGAGCTGCCCAAGCTGAACGGTATTCTGGAATACTACAACACCCAGCGCGGCGTGCCGTCCAAAACCGGTCGGCTTGAAGCTGCCGGCACGCAGCGGCTCAGCGGGCTGCAGACCATGTCCTATGCGCGTATCCGCAAGCTGGACAGCGATTTCGTCCGCGTCGAACGCCAGCAAAGGGTCATTCTGGCCATCTATGAGCAGCTGTGCACGCTGAATCTGGCAGATCTGACGAGCCTGGTCACCGTCTATATCGGTCGTGTGGATACCAATGTCACGCTGGCGCGCGCCGCCGCGCTGCTTGGCAATGTCCTTGCCTTTGACGAGGTACAGGTTTCCACATTGCGCATTCCCGCCAACGGCGCCTATCAGAGCCGGATGATCAACCAGACCTACTTCATCGTGCCCAAGCTGGAAAAGTGTCAGGCGGATATTCACACATTTCTGTATGAATAAGCATCCGCGCCTGATATGCAATCTCCGCGCCTTCCGCTTTCCGGAAGGCGCTTTTCTGCATTACTTTGCGCAGAATCAGGGGATTTGCTGCGGATTCCTCTATTTTTCACCCCGATGCATCTGCATAAAATATTTTTGCATAAAAATTCAAATTTGCTATTGACAATGCATATAAACGGGTGTATGATAGGCACGTTCCTTCAGGGAACACAAAATAAGCATTCCAAATCATTTGTCAGGAAGGATGTATGAAAATGAAAAAGCTGTTCGCTCTTGTTCTGTCCATCATGATGCTCTGCTCCGCTACCGCTGCTCTGGCAGATCATCTGCTGGTTGCGACCGAGGCCACGTTCCCGCCCTATGAATACTATGACGGCGAAGTCATCGTGGGCATCGACTGGGAGATCGCCGACGCCATCGCCAAGAAGCTCGGCTATGAAGGCGCCCAGATGGTGGATATGCCCTTTGACAACATCATCGCCTCTGTTTCCGAAGGCAAGGCGCACATCGCCATGGCCGGTCTGACCGCCTCCGCCGAGCGCATGAACAACGTTTACTTCTCCTTCCCCTATGCCACCGGCGTTCAGGTCATCATCGTGAAGGAAGGCAGCTCCATCACCTGCGTTGACGATCTGTTCACCTGCAATCCCACCATCGGCGTGCAGATGGCCACCACCGGCGACATCTATGCCGGCTTGGACTTTGAAGACGAAGGTCTGGGCAAGGTTTCCCGCTTCGCCAGCGGCGTGGACGCCGTGGAGGCCCTCAAGAACAACAAGGTGGACTGCGTCATCATCGACAATGAGCCCGCCAAGGCGTATGTCGCCAACAACGAAGGCCTTGTGATTCTCGACACCGTCTACGCTGAAGAGGATTATGCTATCGCCGTTGCCAAGGACAACGTGGAGCTGCTGGGCAAGGTGACCGCCGCGCTGCAGGACCTGATTGCTGACGGCACTGTGCAGAGCATCATCGACAAATACATTTCCGCCGAGTAACGTATCGTACAAACTCACACGAGGGGAAGCGGCCCATGCTGCTTCCCCCTTCCGTATGAATGGAGGTTCCCCTTGTTGAACGCCATCTCTGAATGGTTTTTGAAAATAAAAGCCGAATTCGTTCTGAATTTCCTGACCAAGAACCGCTGGAAGCTGATGCTGACGGGGCTGGAAAACACGCTGATTATCACCCTGTGCGCCTGCCTGATCGGCGTAGCCATCGGCATGGTGGTCGCCATCATCCGCTCCACCTGGGATAAAACCAACAGCACCATGCGTCCCGGGCTGGGCAAGCGCCTGTTTGGTCTGCTCAACGGGGTGTGCCGGGTGTATCTGACCGTGATTCGCGGAACGCCCGTGGTGCTTCAGCTGCTGATCATGTACTTCATCATCCTCAAGACCTGCCGCAGCGACCTAATGGTTGCCATCGCAGCCTTCGGTATCAATTCCGGTGCCTATGTAGCCGAAATTTTCCGCAGCGGCATCGTCTCCATTGATAACGGACAGCTGGAAGCGGGCCGCAGCCTGGGCTTCAATTATCTGCAGACGATGATTTATATCGTGGCGCCGCAAGCGTTCAAAAACGTTCTGCCCACGCTCGCCAATGAATTCATCGCCCTGCTCAAGGAAACCTCCTGTCTCTTATACACATCTGACGCTGCCGACGAAGGCTTAGGTG
>CAMGDO010000033.1 GCA_946042585.1 uncultured Clostridia bacterium | reverse complement strand
ATATATGCCATCGGGATTTCCGGCATAAAAGCCCATCTGCCGCAGACGCTGCTGCACCAGCTGCACATGGCTGCAGCGATCGCCGGAGCGAAGCGTGCGCAGCCCATCGCCCAGCAGGCCGTATGCTCCGCCCTCAATATACACGCGCGTGCCGATGGGCACGCGGCTGAACAGATCCTCCGCATCCGTCACGCTGAGGCGGATGCAGCCATGCGATGCGTTCTGCCCGATGGAGGATGGCTTGTTCGTGCCATGAATGCCGTATTGTCCCCAGGGTACATTCAGCCCCAGAAATCGCGTACCAAAGCCGGACATCTCCGTTTTGAAGCGCTGATGAATCACAAAGGAACCGATGGGCGAAGGCATATCCCATGTGCCGGATGCAATGGCATACTGCCGGATCCTGCTTGTACCCTCATACAGCGTCAGCCGCTTCATATCCAGCTCTATCAGAATCCATCGGTTCTCCGGCACGCCCGCGCTTGCCGGCGCAGCGCTGTGCTTTTCCTCGCCATACAGCGTAACGCTCCATAAAAGCACCGCCAGCGCAAACAAAAAAGCCGCCCGACGCACGCACATCACCTCCCCGGATGATATGCCGCGTCAGGCGGCGAATATGCAGCGGTTATTCGGCAACCGGTACGCCGTTTTCCAGTCGCACCGTACCCGTTTGGGCAAAGCTCGCAGGCAGATTCTCCATATTGCTCACGCTCTTTGTGTAGATCAGCTTTTTGAACACGCGCTCACGCTCGGCTTGCTCCGTCAGCTCATAGGGACGATAATCGCCCGAGCCCGTTGTGCGGCAGGGAATCACCGTCAGCTCCACAGCCTGCGCGCCCGTTTCATCCACCTCAAAGGTCAGCTGGAAAATGCCCGTGTCACGATCCACGGAAGAGGACATGGTGCCAAATGTGAAATTTCCCGTGGAAAACAGAATGGGCTTGCCATTATAAAACTGCACCGGCTGCAGCACATGCGCATGATGCCCCCAGATCATATCAGCGCCAGCGTCAATCACCTTGCGGGCAAACTTCATCTGCCAGGCGTTCTGCACGCCCTTCGTTTCATCGCCCCAGTGCAGGCTCACCACCACAATCTGGCAGCCCTGCGCACGCAGCGCCTCAATGCGCTCCCGAATCAGCTTCTCATCCGTATCCTGCGGATAGGTAAAGCCCAGAGCGCCGATCTTCACGCCCTTCACTTCGGCTGTCAGCAGCACATCCTGCTCGTTTTTCATCCCCACATAGGTGGTGCCGAAATGCTTGACGCCCAGCGCATCCAGGGTGTCCATGGTATCGCGGTAGCCGTCCACGGTGAAGTCAAAGCAATGATTGTTGACCGTATTCACAGCGTCGATTCCCGAATGCAGCAGTACCTGCGCATACCTTGGCTCTGCTACCAGCGGATAGCGCTTGTCAGCGTGCCGGGTACGCTCAGTGAAAACCACCTCCAGATTGGCAAAGGTGAAATCGTCATTGTCCAGATATTCGCGCACCAGCGAAAACGGCCAGTCCATCCCGTTTTGATCCAGCATCCAGGTATAGCCGTTCTTGTCACCCTTGTTCTGAATGGCCTCGCCGATGCTGCAATCGCCCACAAAGGACAGCGTCAGCGTTTCTCCCAGCGCCCACACGGGCAAAAGACACAGAATCAGGCACACGCAGAATATGCGCGCAATCCCCCGTTTTTTCATGTTCATTTCCTCCGCACCGAAAAATCAATATATGTCGCAAATCCGCCGCGCTCACCTGTATCCCACAATCAGCGGCACAAACATTTCCCTTTCCGTCATGCCGGCATGCATGCCCAGCAGCGTATACGCCTCTTTTTGCCAGCCTATGCTCAGGGAATCCGTGGCAATTGCCAGATAATCGCCCAGAAAATCGCGCAGCTGCGGATGCTCTTCACCCTCGCCGAACAAGCGCATGTTGAGCGCCTCATCGCTTTTGAGCAGCCAGAAATGCTCCGTGCCAAAGGCCCGCGCGAATGCCTCGGGAAATTCTTCCATGCACTCCGGCTTTACATAAAACACCGTTGCGCGCGGCTCCATGCTGGTTGGCCGCAGGCACATATCGCGCAGTTCTTTGTGATCCTCCACATACACCGTCTGACAGTCCAGCAGGCCGTGATCCGCCGTTACCAGCACCAGCGTGTCCTCATCCGCCTGTTGGCAGAATCTTTCCACCCGCCGGTTGATATCGCAAACGATGTCCTTCACAGCCATCACACCTTTTTCATGCATGGTGTGATCGGGCTCGCTCCAGTAAGTATAAATATATTGCCGGCCCTCTGCCCTGCACAATGCCTGTGCCCTGTCAAACAGCTCATCCAGCGTTTCAATCCGTTCATTGCCAAACTGCGATACAATATGCGCCCGCACAGCGCCCGTTTCATTCAGTTTTTCGCAGATATCGCGATAAGGAAGATACCGAGCAGCGACCTCCCGCCCCTTGCCCAGCCATTCGCCCGTCCGGGAATCACGGCTCAGAAACACATCAATGATGCGGTCGATCTGATAGAAATACATGCTCCAGCCCAGCCAGCCATGCTCGCAGGGCGCATCGCCGCTTTCAATGCTGGTGGTCGCCGCCACGGTGGTCGACGGAAACACTGCCGTCATCGGCTGCGCCCTGTGCGTGCGCAGGAAGGCATCCTGCGGAAGCATCTCTTTGAGCGTAGCTTCCCCCATACCGTCAAACAGCATGACCACCACATTTTTATATTGTTTTTCATCCAGCAGCGCCTTCACCACCTCATGCTGCGCATGCGCGCACGGCACGCCAAAGTGATGAAGCACCGCCGAAGCCACATTGAGCCCACAATTCCGATAATCCGGCAGCACAGCCTTACCCATGAACGATCCACTCCCCTGCCACTTCAATCTGCTCGCAGATCAGCTCGCAAATGTTTTCCAGTTCCTGCACAGGCTGATCGGGCAGGGCGATATCCGCCGTACGCCAGCCTGCCTGCAGCGCGTTTCTTATCGCCGCCTCCACGCATGCCGCTTCCCTGTCCAGGCGCAGCGCCTCCCGAAGCAGATGACAGACCGCGCGCAGCATGCCATAGGGATTGGCTTCATCTGCGCGCGCCGTATCGGGCTGCTCCAGCGACGCATACAGTGCGCACTGACCGCCGGCATACTCATCATAGCCCATGCCCATGCCGCCTGCCAGCAGCGCCGCCGTGGGCGCTATCACCGCGCCCGCGTAGGGAGGACACAGCACCACGCCCACGCGTTCGCTCTGTCGAAGCATCATGGGAATCGCCTCGGGCAGCGCCAGCTCCCGCGCATGAAACGGCGCGCTGAGCGAATCCGCCCCATCCACCGCCGCTTTCCATGCCTGCGCCAGCTTTCCAGCCGGCGGAACGTGCATAATGGGCAGATTTTCGCGCGAGGAAATCACATAGGCGCGGTTGGCAGCCAGCTGCAGCGCATCCTCTGCGGACGATACAGCCTGCACCAGCACGGCGTTCAGCAGGCGGTTTTCTCCCAGCAGCGCACGATTCTCAATCAATTGTGTATAGCGCAGCTCGCGCACGCGATAGGCGCACATCAGTTCATCCGCCACGGCGGGAAGGCATTTCATATCTGCCGTACCGGCCAGCACGCCCATGGCATCCGCGCAGGCGTCCAGCACATCGTCCGGCGCATCCGATGCTGCCGGGCAGCGCTTGAGCGGCAGCGCAAAGCGATGGCCAAAAGCCACCGCCACCGCCGCCAGCACGCGCGAAGCCGCGTCGCACAGGCATTTTCCTACTTCGTTATCGTACAGCAGAACAATCTTTCCGTGCATACAACGCTCCGTCAGTCCACCGTCAGAATCTGAACGGAGGTTTCATTGTCAAATTCAGGCAGTTTTACGGCAATCACCTCAGACCGGGAAGTGGGGATGTTCTTGCCCACATAATCGGCGCGGATGGGCAATTCTCTATGTCCCCGGTCCACCAGAATGGCCAGCTGAATCATCGCCGGACGCCCCATGGCAAAGATGGCCTCAATCGCCGCGCGCGCCGTGCGTCCGGTATACAGCACATCATCCACAATCACGATACGCTTGTCCGACACCGGAAAAGGGACGCGCGTTTTATTGACCTTGGGCATGTCCGCAATTTTGGTCAGATCATCCCTGTAAAGCATGATATCCAGCTCGCCCACAGGCACTTCGCGGTTTTCAATGCTTTCGATTCTTTCGGCAATTCGCCGCGCCAGCGGCACGCCGCGGCGCCGGATGCCCACCAGACATACGTTTTCGCTCCCGTCGTTGCGCTCGATAATCTCATGGGCAATACGGGTGAGCGCACGGTTTACCGCCGCTTCATCCATCAGTTCAGCTTTTACCCTGCTCATACTCGTTACTCCCAGTCCAGCGGATAGCTATCCACTGCGTATTGAAGGCTCTTGCCGTTGTTCAGCATGGTTTTGATCACGTTGTTGATCTGCAGCTCCGCGGTATAGGGCGTTGGAATAAAATCATTGTAGTCGGTTTTGGAGGAAATGCGGCAGGGAATAATCCGGAAGCTGTTGGACACAATTTCCCCGTTCTTGATCTTGAAGCGTGTCTGGAAGATGAAGGTGCTCATATCGTCGGGCTTGTTGTTGCCCGCGAATGAAAAATTGCCCACCGAATAGACGATATACTTGCCATTGTACTGCTCGATGGGATTGATGCGGTGGCTGTGATGACCAATGATCAGATCGGCGCCTGCGTCAATGGTTTTGTGCGCCAGCGCCCGCTGGTTGCTGTTGGGCTTGTAGTCCTTCTCCGCGCCCCAGTGGAAGCATACGATCACCAGATCATTTTCCGCCTTGGCAGCCGCCACCTCCTGGGGTACCTTGACGTTGAGCGTACTGTAATAATCAAATGTCTTGTAGGACAGCACGGCAATGCTGATGCCCTGCGTTTCATACACCGCCATGTTGTACTCATCCGCCCATGTGACACCTGCAGCCGACAATGCCTCCTGCGTGTTTTTGCGCCCGTCCGAGCCAAAGTCGTCGATATGGTTGTTTTCCATCGTCGCCAGCTCCACGCCATTGGCGCTCAGCGCCTCGGCATAGCTCGGCGGCCCGATGAACAGGAACGAATTTTCCTTTTTGCTGGAAGGAATGGTGTATTCATCCGCCAGCACACCCTCAAAATTGACAATCGTCAGGTCGTCGCTGGACAGAATGTCCTTTGTGTTCTTGAAAATAAAGTTGACATCGTTGTTCTGACGCGCCAGCTCCTTTTCAAAGATGGACGTTCCGCTGTACTGCGCGTTGCGGCCAATGGTCACATCGCCCACCGCCGTGATGGTCAGCACGATGCTGCCATCCGCCTCCACGCGCGGGGTAGCCGTCGGCGCCACAGTCGCCGTAGCCGCCGGTGCGGCGGCAGCTCCATCCTCCAGCACCGGGGCAGGCGTATCCGTCGGCTGATGAAACAGGTCGCTATAGGACATGTCGCTCTCCCCTTCCGCCAGGGCCAGTCCCAGCGGCAGACACAGAAGCGCGGCAATCATCCACAGGGCGAATCTCCGCATGTTTTTTCCTCCGGTTATTCTTTGATGGACGTATGTGCCAGATGCTCATCCGCCAGACGGACAAACAGATCGATATCCGCTTCAATGCCGCGCAGCGAGGAACGCCAGAAATCCACGCTGTGCACATCAATGCCCACAGCAGCAGCCACATTGGCTACGTTATCCGAGCCGCAGGAGCGCAGCAGCTGGCAATAGACCGGCACATAGGCCGCGCCCTTTTCCTGATACTGAGCAAACACTCCCTTGCCAAAGAGCAGACCAAACGCATAGGGGAAATTATAGAACGCAAAGCCGGGGCCGTAATAATGGCTCTTGCATGCCCACATATAGGGATGGCGATACGCATGATCCAGACCATCGCCGTAGCTTTGCTCCTGCGCGTCCAGCATCAGCTCCTTGAGTTCCTCCACCGACAGCGTATGCGTCTTTCTTCCTTCAATCACAGCCGATTCAAACAGATAGCGGCTGTAAATATCGACAATCACCTGCGTGGCATTCTGCAGCTCCGCTTCCAAAATGGTGAACAGTTCCGCCTCGCCTGCATCCTTGCGCAGCGCGCCCGCCAGCAGCGTTTCATTGAAGATCGACGCCGTTTCCGCCAGCGGCATGGGCTCATCGCGCATGGACAGCGGCAGCCCCTTCATGCAGTGATTATGCCACGCATGGCCCAGCTCATGCGCCAGCGTGCTCACATCCCCCATGCTGCCGGTGAAATTGGTCAGAATGCGGCTCTGTTCACAGCTGGAAACACCGGCGCAGAACGCGCCGCCGCTCTTGCCTTCATGCGGGAACATGTCAATCCAGCGTTCATTGAACGCGCGGTCAATAAACGCACCCATCTCCGGGGTGAATTTGCTCATTTCGCGCACCAGCGTTTCGCGCGCTTCATCCATTGTGTAGGTGCGGGCCGGTGCATCGCCGATGCTCACCGGCGCAAAGAGCTCATAGAAGGGCAGACCATTCTTGTGCCCCAGCAGTTCGCCCTTCTTGCGCAGATAGCGGCGGAAGGCCGGGAAAAACTCGCGGCACGCCGTCCACATCGCTTCGAGCGTTTCCCGATCCATTCCCGACTGGAACAGCGTTTTATCCAGAATGGAATCATAATTCTCCGCCCTGATCCAGGTAAGATCCTCGCCCTTGATGGCGTTCAGACACGCGGCCATGGCCTGCTCCACCTGCGGATAAGCCGCCAGCTCCGCCTGATAGGCATCCAGGCGCACCGTGGGATCGGGATCCTCCGCCTTGCCGCGCGCCGCGGAAAGCGGAATCTTCTCGCCGCGGTAATCCACCATCAGTGTTGCATCCAGCTTGTCGCGCAGCTGAGAGAACGCCTGCGCGCCAGTCAGGGACATATTCAGCATCCATTCTTCGATTTCAGAGGCAGGCAGGTGCTCCGCCGCCTTGAGCGCAGAGCGCAGCGCATAGGCAACCTGTTTGAGCTCGGCGCTCTCCTGAATCGCCGCCTCCAGCGCATCGCTGCCCAGCGTCTTCAGATACCGGGCAAACGCGGAGGACACCAGGCTTTCCTCAACCGACTGCTTCATCAGCCGGTCCATCAGCTTCATCGCCTCTGCGTTGGTCGCATCAGTAGACAGCGTCAGGGAAGCAAACTCGCCCAGCTTTTCGCTCAGCATACGGCTTTCCTCACTGAGGCTCTCATAGCGCGTGAGCGTTTCCAGCGCGCTGTCGTTTCCCTCCAGCGCCGCTTTCATCTGCCCCGTCAGCTCCTGCATGCGGGAAAAATCACTCGCAATGCGCGGATCGTCAAAATCATTATACAGAACGGAAAGATCCCATTTCATCGCTTGTTTTCCTCCGATTAGTATTTTCTTCCAGCCACAGCCGCCAGATTGGTGGCCTTGCTCTCTTCCAGATGGTGATGCATCAGCTGCTTCATCCCCTCCAGATCACGCTTTTCCAGCAGATCCACCATCTGATGATGCTCCTGATGCGCATTGGACTGACGAACGATATTGGCAATGGTGATGGCCGAGAAGCGGGTGATATACTCCTCCTGGCTTTCAATCACACGAAGGATGCGCGTTTTATCCGTCAGATGCTCAATTTTTCCGTGGAAAGCGCGGTTGAAGGCCGCCAGCGCATCGCAGTCGCGCTCGGCATGCGCCACATCCATTTCAGCCAAAAGCACGCGCAGATCGGCAATATCCTGATCCGTAACCCGCTCAATCACGGAGGGCAGAATCAGCATCATCATGGC
>CAMGDO010000032.1 GCA_946042585.1 uncultured Clostridia bacterium | reverse complement strand
CTTGCCGTAAGCCAGGCCGCTTTCCTTCGCGGTGCCCATCAGATAGGTATAATAGTGATAGTTATCATCGGCGTAATCCCAGATTTCGCCCTTGTTGCCATAGCGCCACTGCGCCCACATCTCAAAGTCATCATTGATCGCATCGATGAAGGCCATGAGCACTTCGGGATGCTTGCAGGCCGTCGTAATCGCCATACCGTTCAAGCACTCATAGGAGTTTTCGGTGACAACGACGTTTTCATAGCCGGGGTTCTCCAGATACATGATGGGCGTCCAGTTGCTCAGACCATCGCTAAAGCTCATATCCGGCCAGGAGGTCAGGCAGAAGGCAACCATGGAGCTGTCGGCATTGAAGCGGGTGGAGAAGTCATCATACGTCATGGAGAACACGTCGGAGTTGATCAGGCCTTCGGCGTACCACTTGCTCAGCATCTGCAGGGTGGCTTTGAATTCATCCTTGGTGGCAATGAATTCCACATGGTTGCCATCGCCCGTATACTGCATGTAGTTGTCGCTGCTGTTGGCCATGCCAAAGTAATTGAAGAAGTTCAGCTGCTTGTAGTTGTCGCACGCCAGCAGCGGAATTTCATCGTCCAGATTGTTGCCATTGATATCATTTTCCTTGGCAATCTTCAGCGCCTGATAGAATTCGTCCATCGTTTCGGGCGCCTTGCCGTCCAGATAATTCTGGCAGAAGGTATCATTGATGAACAGTACGCCGCGGCGGGACACGTTGGAGCCGATGCGGGAATCCGCTGGCGCAGCCACGGGCAGGCAGTAGATGCCGCCATTGAAGGTCAGATAGTCCTTCTCCAGCGGATGCTCATTCAGCCACTTGTACCAGTTGGGCATATACTCTTCCATATAGGGAAGCAGGTCCACATAGATTTCGTAGTTGTTCACCACGTCCAGGCTGCCGCCGGCAAACGCATCGGGAAGGGCGTTGCCGCCGATCATCTGCGTAACCTTCTCGGCGTAGGTCGTGGTCTTGAAGGGCATCCAGTTGATGACCACGTTGGTCTTTTCATTGAGCATGCCATAAGCGGGCTTGGTGGCGCCATAGTCGGTGCTCATATCCTGCGCGCCCTGCTTGACAACGACGGTGAACTCCATCGGCTCAGCCAGCGGGAACAGGGATTCCGCAATGCCGCTTGCTGCGCCCAGCAGCATCAGCATGGCTACAAGGAAAACGGTCAGTCTCTTCATTGGGTATTCTCCTTTCAAAGGTTTTATCTGTTCACAAATTCACATTTGTGGACGAAACAACGAAAGATGAAACACCGCAGCACGGAGAAGCGCCGGATATGGATATACAGCAGGCCTCGTCCCTGCCATATGCGTCGAGATGGATCGTTTCTCTGAACCAGTGCCCATTCACTGGTGTATTTTTCTGATGAAATATCAATTTTTGTAAAACGTTGCGAAAATTCTCATATATTATATAATAATCCGTTCCCCGCGTCAAGCGTGATACCCAAAATAATGTCTTGTTTGTTTTATGTTTTCCCATATAAAACAAAAAACTCTCCTCAGGGACACCCCCGGGAGAGTCTAAGCAGCCGCCTGTGCTATTCATTTGTCAGGTCGGCATACTGTCCGCCCGTCATTTCCAGCAGCGCATCCGGCGAAATTTCCACCTGATAGCCGCGCCGCCCTGCGCTGACGCATATGGCATCAAACAGCTGCGCCGTCTCGTTCAGAAACGTGGGAAAGAGTTTTTTCATACCCAGCGGAGAGCATCCGCCGTGCACATAGCCCGTCAGCGGCAGCAAATCCTTTTGCAGCAGCATGGAAATGCTCTTTTCTCCGGCTGCAGACGCCGCCTTCTTGAGATTCAGCGTGCAGTTCACCGGCACCACAAACACATAATTCTTTCTCGACGGCGCCACCGTCACCAGCGTTTTGAACACGCGATCCGGCTCCACGCCCACCAGCTTTGCCACACTCTCGCCATCCGTGGTGTCCGGATCATAAGTATGCGTTTCATAATGGATGCCCTGCGCATCAAGCAGGCGCAGCGCATTGGTCTTTTCTTCTTTCTTCATGCCATCCTCCCGGCAATAGTATACCACATTTGCCAAACATTGAGAATACTGGATTTTGTGCGCTCTTCATGCTAAAATAGGCTCTGTATTGGAAGAAAGGAAGCGTCTTTTGCATGATTTTCGATATTCACGCGCACATTTTTCCGCAAAAAATCGCCCGGCGCGCCGCTGAAAACATCGGCAGATTTTATGACATGGATGATATGCACCATGCCGGCAGCCCGGAAGAGCTGCTCAGCGCCATGGACAGCGGCGGCATTGACCGCGCGCTGGTGCATTCGGTTGCCATGTCTCCCGCACAGGCTGCCATCATCAATGATTTCATTCACGCCCAGACCCTGGCGCATCCGGACCGGTTTGTCGGTTTCGCCACGCTGCATCCCGATATGCCCGACCCTGCGCAGGAGCTCTCCCGCGCGCTCGACATGGGGCTCAGGGGCGTGAAAATCCACAGCGACATGCAGCAGGTGGCGCTGACGGATGCGCGCATGGACCCCATTTACGAGGCCTGCCAGCAGCTTGGCTGCCCCATGCTTCTGCATATGGGCGACAGCCGCTATCATTTTGATAATCCCAGTCAGGTGCCGCAGGTGCTGCGGCGCTTCCCCCATCTCACGCTCATCTGCGCGCACATGGGCGGCTATACCGAATGGGATGCCGCCTGCGACTGCCTGAAGAACGAAAATATCTTTGTCGATACCTCCAGCACCTACTTTGCCGTGGGTGCCCAGCGCTGGCAGCAGCTGGTGCGGCATTTTGGGGCGGAGCGCGTGCTGTGGGGCAGCGATTTCCCCATGTGGGATCCCGGCGAGGAGCGCCGTGCCTTTGAAGCGCTTGCCCTGACGGACGCGGAAAAGGAGAAGATTCTCTGGCAGAACGCCCAAGCCCTGCTGAAGCTGTAAAATATTTTCGTGATACAGGCAGTATCCTGCAATGCGCTATTTACATACACAGTACAGTATGCTACAATATGATATCAAATCAGTCAAACCTGATTTGAAATACTTTATGGAAGAGGTCATTTCCATGAAAAAGTTTCTGAGTCTGCTGCTGGTTCTGTGCATGATGCTGCCCATCGCCGCTCTGGCTGATGATGGCATCACCCTTGGTCAGGTGCAGTATGCTGCCCATGGCACCAAGTGCTTTGCCGTGCTGACCGTCGTGATGCAGGGTGATGTGATCGTTGCCGCGCACATCGATGAGTATCAGTTCATGGCCAAGGACACCAGCATTGGCGTTCCCAACAGCGATGCCGCTTTCGGCGAATCCTTCCCCGAGGGCAAGGTGCTCGCCTCCAAGCGCGTGAACGCGGAAGCCTACAGCGCCAACATGGCCAAGGCTGGCTCCACCGTCGCTCTGGATGTCAACTATGACGCCATCGAAGCGTTCGTCGTTGGCAAGACCATCGCCGAGCTGGAAGCCTTCCTGAATGGCAAGACCGCTGAAGAAGTGGTTGACGCCGTGACCGGCTGCACGCTGGTGGATACCCTGGGCTACATCACCGGTCTGGTCGAAGCTGCCAAGGCTGCCAAGTAATTCAAGGCAAAACAAAAGAGACGGCTTGCGCCGTCTCTTTTTGTTTGTCATACATCGTTTTTCATCATCACAAATTCGACTCTTATGTGGTTGCTTTCCGCCTCGTCGCTGGCAATAGCCATGTCCATGCCTGTGTCAAAAAAGCCACTCGACTCTGCATGATACGCAAGCTTCACGCCGTAGCGCTCCATGCTGCAGTCATCCAGAATGGTGTTCTCCGTGATACCGCTCGCGATGTGCACCGCCGGAAACATTAGCGCATGCGCCGCATCCTGCGCGCCCATAAACGCCAGCGCCACGCGCGCCGCCACGCTCTTTACCCCCGAAACGGCAAACTCCGAATTCTCCTTTTCCAGCACAAAACCCAGCCTGGTAATATGCCCACTCTCATCCAGCGTATAACTGAGCGCAGGCGGACCGCCGTCGTCAAACAGGTCAATCACCACCACACCTGGCTGCGTTTTCCGATACCAATTCCCCGCATCATCCAGCCGCATCGCCGTGTCGTATCCGTAAAAATCGAGCACGTGATTATAGTTTTGGGCAAACTCCGCTACCGTCAAGTCCCCACGGCAAGGCGTCTGCATAGCCAGTGCACCAAAGAGCACCTGCACAAACAGCACCGTCAGCCGCGCTGCTGCCATCACGGCAATACGCCATTTTTTCTGATCGTGCATCACGTATACCAGCGCGTTCTCCGTATCCCAGCGCGATTCCTCGCCCTCCATGCACGCTTTCATGCCGCGCCAATGCCGCCACAAAAGCGCCGGCGGCACAAACAGCCCCTCACCGTGCAGCAGCACCATGCCCGTGCGCGCCAGCGACGTTCCGTAATCGGGATGCTTTCCTTCCTCCGTTTCAACGTGCAGACCAAATATCCACTTTCCCAGCGTCGTACCAAAGAAATGCAGCAGCACAGGCTCGATCGCAATCACCAGCACATTGCTCAACACCAGCTCTATAAAGACCAGCCCGTAGCTTTCCCGCCACAGATTCATACGCAGCGCTGCGCCGAATATGCCATAATACAGCAACATATATAGCGCCGTATCCAGTCCGCGGGCAAAGAACCTGCGCCACGCGCAGAAAGGATAAGGCCGCCGGTCTTCCTTAGCTGCTTCCTTATACCGGTCCTTCGCCGGCGCCGGCGTGTAATGCAGATACCTGTCCGCATCCAGCGTGTCGTATGTCGCCCGGTCATTGCAGATGGCCTGGCACACATCCTGCGCATACGCCGCCTCCCTGCGGGCACGCTCGTACGCCTGCATGCGGCTGCGCAGCGTAGCATCCAGCTGCTTTTCACCCGTCTGCAGCGCGCGGATCTCCTCAATACCCACACCCAACGAGCGCAGCAGCCGGATACGCTGCAATGTGCGCAGATCCTCCTGAGAATAATCGCGGTAGCCGTTCTCCGTACGCGCCGGGCTTAGAAGCCCCTTCTCCTCGTAAAAGCGAATATTCGCGCGCGTCATGTCGCACTGCTTTTCAATTTCCTGTATCCGCACACGCTCACCTCCTCTTTTCAGGAACAGTATAGAGTATCAAGTCGCTTTACAGTCAAGCTTTTTTTGAAAAAATGCCGCAATTACTGCGGCATTTCTTCCTGATATACGTACCACTGCGTGCCGTCCGTCTCCATACGGATGGTACCGGTGGTGATATAATAGCGGGCGATATCGCGCCCATCCAGCTGTTTTTCACCGACCTCCGTGGAAGAGCGGGTATTTGTGATCACCGCCAGAGCGGGATCCATGGCTGTCAGAAATTCAGGCACCGTCGCCGTGCGGTTGTGATGCGCTGTTTTGTAAACGTCGCACTGAAATTCCGCCGGGTCAAAGTTCTCCAGCAGCCAGTGCTGTGTCTCGCCGCCGATATCAGCTGCCAGAAACATCGCCGCATCGCCAAAGCGCAGCATCGCCGCAGCAGAATGATTGTTCATGTTGATGCCCTTGGCATCCCAGCGATAGATGGTCAGCGTCGCTCCGCCCAGCTCAATCACATCGCCCGTAACCATCTTCGTATAGGGAATCCCCTTCTGCTCCAGCAGCTTGCGATAGGGATTCCACAGCGAATAGCTGTCCTTCTCCTCATAGGGTGAAATCACCTGTCCCACCGTATAGCCCGCCTGAATCAGCTTTTCCTGCATCTCCAGGTGATCGTCATGCGCATGCGTGAGGAAAAAATAATCAAAGCCCGTGATGCCCTTCTCCTTCAGGTAAGCATCCACATAGGGAAAGCGCCAGCCTTCTCCGCCATCCACCAGCATATTCAGCCCGCCGCAGGTAATAATGATGCAGTCGCCCTGCCTGATACCCAGCACATCCACCTGCAGGATGTCGTCCTCCTCAGAAAAAGGCGATTCATCCAGATATTCCACCGTTTCATACGGCGCTTCAATCTGCGTCGGCTGATGATAAATGGGCAAATTCCCCGCCAGCGCGCCGCCTGCAAAAACAAACAACAGGCAAATGGCCGTCAGCATACAGATCGTTTTTTTCATGCAGTACCTCCAATTCTCTTTCAGCATATCACAAACCGCCTGTTTTTCCAAGAAAAAGCACAAAAAACCAGCGGAGCCTGCATGCCCGCCGGATAAATCCTGTGATACTCAGCGCGAGGTGCCCAGGAAGAACAGCGCCACTACGCCGGGACCGGTGTGTGCGCCAATGACCGGGCCCACATAGTTGATCGTGATGTCCTTCACATGGAAACGTTCACGAATCTGCTGAGCCAGATGCTCCACTTCCTCCCCGCAGTCGCCATGAGAAATGAAAATATGCTGATCCTGCAGATCAATGCCTCTCTTTTCCATCTCGTTGAGCAGCGCACGCAGCGCGCCCTTGCGTCCGCGCGCCACATCCACCTTGATCAGATGACCTTCGTCGTCCATATGCATCACGGGCTTGATATTCAGCATGGATCCTGCCACCGCCGTGGCAGCGCTCACGCGACCGCCGCGCTTGAGGAACATCAGATCATTCACCGTGAACCAGTGGCAAAGATGCGGCACATTCTCCACCACATAATCGCGCACCTCGTCAATGCTCTTGCCCAGCTGCTTTTGCTGGCACGCCAGATACACCAGCATACCCTGTCCCAGCGAAGCGCACAGAGAGTCCACCGCATACAGCTTGCGCTCGGGGTATTTCTCGCTCAGCGCCTGCATCGCCAGCGCGCCCGCGCTGTATGTGCTGCTCAAACCGGACGAGAAGCCAATATACAGCACATCCGTACCGTTCGCCGCCAGCGGCTCCACCACATCAATGAACTGTGTCTGATTGATGGCTGCGGTCTTGGTATCCTTGGCCGTGACCACGCGCTGATAAAACTCGCTGAAGCCGATTTCCCGGCCATCCAGATAGTTCAGATAGGACGTTCCGTCCATGGTCACAGTCAGCGGAATCACCTGAACCTGCAAATCCTCCGCCATCCGGGCAGGCAGATCGCAGGAAGAATCGGTCAAAATAATATAATCCCTCAAGGGTTTTCCTCCTCACCATTAGCATACTATTCCTGTATATTATATCAGATTCAGCTGATTCTGGCAACATACTCCTGGTTTTTGATGATTTTTTGCCATGTTTTTCCGTTGTCCGCACATTGATGCTTGCGTTTTTCTGCATTCTCCTGTATACTGTTTGCCGGTTTGAATGATCCACCAATAGATTTCAGGAGGCACACCATGGAAGCGTTGTTCAGGAACACCATGAAGCACACCAGCGACACCCTGCTTGAGCTGCAAAAGGCCTATGTGCTGTCCACGCAATGGTACTATATCGTCATGCTCTGTATCACCGCCGTGCTGGTCATCATCATCTGCACTGCAGGCGGGTTTGCGCCCGGTCTGCTCATCGTGCCTTTCTTCGCCATTGTCCTGTGGCGCAAGCCCTATACAGCTGCCCGCGCCGCCGAAAAGAGGCTCATGGCCAAATACAAGCAGCTGCCCGCCATGGAAACCTCCTTTTACGAGGACGAAATGAAAATCCTCAACACCGTGTCCAACGCCACGACCGTGATTCCCTATACCGACGTAAAGCTGGTCAAGGAAACTGAGAATCTCGTGATGATCGTTCGCACCTCCCGCGCTGTGCTCACGCTGAGCAAAACAGGCTTTACCAAAGGCACCCTGCGTGACTGCGCGAGCCACATCCAGAAAAAAGCCCCCAAAGCGCGCATCCTGCTCCGCAAGTAATCTTTCCGCCCGGATTATCCGGGCGGAAAGATTACTTGCTGTCTC
>CAMGDO010000031.1 GCA_946042585.1 uncultured Clostridia bacterium | reverse complement strand
TTCCTCTACGTCTCGTGGGCTCGGAGATGTGTATAAGAGACAGGTATATGGACGACGCGGTGGACATCGTGGAGGAGATGCCCGCCAATGTCGTGCGCCGCATTCTGGCGCAGGCCGATCCCGAGATGCGCCGCAGTATCAATGAGCTGCTGCAGTATCCGGAGGACAGCGCCGGCAGCCTGATGACCACGGAGTTTGTGGCGCTGCGTCCGCATATGACGGCGGCAGACGCCATTTTGTCCATCCGCCGCACGGGCATGGACAAGGAAACGGTATATACCTGCTATGTCATCGACCAGGGACGGCATCTGCTGGGCGTGGTCACGCTGCGCTCCATCCTGATGGCGCCCGATGACGAAACCATGGAAAACCTGATGATCAGCAACGTCATTTCCGTCACCACCCAGGAGGATCAGGAGACGGTGGCGCATCTGTTCAGCGTATACGACCTGAACGTTCTGCCCGTGGTGGACAAGGAAGAGCGCCTGGTGGGCATCGTGACGGTTGACGATGCCATCGACGTCATTGAGGAAGAGGCCACCGAGGACATCAGCAAGATGGCGGCTATCGCCCCGGGCGACAAGCCGTATCTGAAGACGGGCGTGTTTGAAATCTGGAGAAGTCGTATTCCCTGGCTGCTTTTGCTGATGCTGTCGGCCACCTTCACGGGCATGATCATCACGCACTTTGAGGGCGTGCTCAGCGCGTCCATTGCGCTTACGGCGGCCATTCCCATGCTGATGGGTACCGGCGGCAACTGCGGCAGCCAGTCCTCGGTTACGGTCATTCGCGGCCTGTCGCTGGGCGAAGTGGCATTCAGTGATATTTTCAGGGTCTGGTGGAAGGAAGGCCGCGTATCCGTTTTGTGCGGCGTGACGCTGGCGGCGGCGAACTTTGTAAAGCTGCTTCTGGTGGAGCATGTGAGCGTGCTGATTGCGCTGACGATTTCGCTGACGCTGTGCGCGGTGGTCGTCATCGCCAAGCTCATCGGCTGCACGATGCCGCTGCTGGCGGAGAAGCTGGGCTTTGACCCGGCAGTGATGGCCAGCCCCTTTATCACGACCATTGTGGACGCGCTGTCGCTGCTCATTTTCTGCGGCTTTGCCGGAATGCTGCTTGGCGTGGCATGACACGTCTGATTTTCACCAAAGCAACCAAAGGGGAGGACAAAGAATGAAGGACGGCCCGCGCGCGGTTTTTCTGGATATTGACGGGACGCTGCTGCGGGACAGCGCCAAGCCCCCCTGCGCGCAGGATATCGCGGCGCTGCGCGAAGCCAGACGGCGCGGGCACTATGTCTTCATCAATACGGGCCGTGCGCAGGGATTTCTGCCTGAGGTGCTTCGGGATGCGGATTATCTGGACGGCTTTCTGATGGGCTGCGGCACGCACCTGGTCATGGGCGGCAAAACGGTGTTTGCCGATGTGATTGCGCACGATGTGCTTGACGAGGTGCTTGCGGCCTTTTTTGCCGCTGCGGGCAACAGCTGTATTTTTGAAGCGGAGGAATGCAACTATATGTTCGGCCGCGCAAGTGAGCCGTATCCGCTGCTGACCTCGCCGGATGACTTCCGGGTGCGTTTCCCGCACGCGCGGGTATCCAAGCTCACGGTCTTTGGTCAGGCGACAGCGTGGGAACGCAGTGTGCTTTCTCCATACTTTGATCTGCTGGAGCAAAATGGCTATTATGAAGCGGTGCTGCACGGCCACGGCAAGGGACGGGGCCTCAGACGCGTATGCGCCATGCTGGACGTGCCGCTGGAAAACAGCATTGCCGTGGGGGACAGCATCAATGATCTGGATATGATCCGCTGTGCCGGCGTGGGTGTGGCGATGGCCAACGCCTGCGACAAGCTGCTGCTGGCCTGCGATCAGGTGACGGCGCCCTGCGGCAGGGGCGGCGTGGCGGAGGCGGTGCGCCGCCTGATGCTGGATGCATGAGCGGCGATAAAGCGCAGGGGATGTCTTTCCCTGCATACGCCGCTGACGGCAGGCGGGTGTTGGATAAAAATATAAATAAGTCCCGGAAAACTGCGGTTTTCCGGGACTTTTGCTGACGGTATTTTATTTTGCTTCCGGCTTGGGCACATGGTATTCATGCCCTTCGTCGTAGCGCACCTCCTCCGGCGGCTGCTCCAGAAGCTCGGGATCGTTCAGCATGCGGCTCATGATGGAGGTCATGCGGGAATACATGGCGCCTTCGCACACGCGCTCGTCAATGACCACGCCGATAGGCAGCAGACGCTTGCGCACGGGCTTGCCGTCGGTATCCAGCGCAACGGTGCGCTCGGGCATGCCCAGGGCGAAAAACTGCGAAAGCGTGCCGAAATTGGCCAGATGGTGCTGCACATAGGGCAGACCGATGGAGGCGACATTGGTGAAGAACATGCTGGCGTGGAAGGGGCTGGCGTCCAGCAGGATGCGCGGGCAAAGGCCGTAACGATCCAGAAAACGCGCGATGGCTGCGATGGTGGTGGCCAGCAGGGGATTGCGCAGGAGCTTGGCGATCTTGAGCGAGCTGTTGTCCGCTTCCTCCTGCTTGCACTGCTCGATGGCGGCGTTGACACGCGCCGATACATCAAAGATGGTGTCGCTGGGGTCAAACTGGCATTTGGTGGTGTTTTCGGAGAAATCATCGCCATCCGTGCTGCGCACCATGGTGAAGGATACGCTCAGCTGGTTGCGGGCATAGAGCCGCTTGTTGGCGATGAAGCGGTTGATCTGGGGCTGCTGCGACACGGCGCGGACGTAGGCGGCAATGATC
The DNA here is from genome assembly GCA_946042585.1 of uncultured Clostridia bacterium. Taxonomy (GTDB): domain Bacteria; phylum Bacillota; class Clostridia; order Christensenellales; family Aristaeellaceae; genus SFMI01. Next base: position 5,104 of record CAMGDO010000031.1, on the reverse strand, counting down.
AGCTCCATGAAGGTGATCTTGTGCCCCTCCTGGCCCTTTTTGACGATGTAGCGCGACAGCTTCTCGAAATCCACCTTGTACTGCGTGAAAACCTGCGCGTCACAGCGCATGGGCATCAGATAGCCGGTGATGGAGACGATGGGGTCGATATCCTTGATCAGGTAGCCGTCAGAACGATGTCCAAACATTGTTTGCCTCTCCTTGATTGATTCAACGTATCTATAAATAATATGAACAAACTGAAACATAGTACATTATAGCCATCAGAAAAGCAGACGTCAAATTTCGTGCGATTTTTGCCATATTTTCGTTTTTTCTGAAAAAGACGCCGGCGGAAACCGACGCACCAGCAGAACGAGACACACACGGCATCGTGGACATAACGACAAAAAGACGATAACGAAAATACAAGGAAAATCAAGGATTTTTCAGAAAAAGTTTAGAAAAAAAGCCGAAAAAATTGCAAAATCCTCTTGCGTTTTTTGCGGCAATCCTTTATAATATGTCCGTTGTCTGTTTATGGGATGAAACTGCAAGTTGCCGCCCGGCCTTGGCGGGTAATTGCAGCGGACCAGCCCGGCCAGACCGGGCGACGGGCTCACACTTCCCGCCGCTGGACCATGCGGTGCAGGGAAGGAAAGTCAGAGGGATTCTGAGGTTGCGAATCCCGACTGCGCGGGAGACGGACCGGAAGATGCTCCCCCCTTTGACCGCGAGAACGAAAAAATTAGGAGGAAAAAAGATGGCCAACCAGAAAATCCGCATCAAGCTCAAGGCGTATGAGCACAACCTGATCGATCGCAGCGCCGAGCGCATTGTGGAAACCGCCAAGCGCACGGGCGCGCAGGTATCGGGCCCCATTCCGCTCCCCACGGAGAAGGAAATCGTCACCATTCTGCGCTCGCCCCACAAGTACAAGGACAGCCGCGAACAGTTCGAACGCCGTACGCACAAGCGCCTGATCGACATCCACAACCCCACTCAGCGTACCGTGGACGCCATGATGAAGCTCGATCTTCCCGCCGGCGTCGAGATCGAAATCAAGCTGTAAGGCAGGAGGCAACATCATGAAGAAAGCGATCTTGGGCAAAAAGCTCGGCATGACCCAGATTTTCATGCCTGACGGCAGCCTGGTTCCCGTCACTGTCATTCAGGCGGGCCCCTGCACCGTCGTTCAGAAGAAGACCAATGAAAAGGACGGCTACGAGGCTGTGCAGTTCGGCTATGACACCTATGCCGAAAAGCGCGCCGAGAAGCTGGTCAACAAGCCCGAAATGGGCCATTTCAAGAAGGCTGGCGTGGCCGCCACCCGTTATCTGCGCGAGTTCCGTCTGGAAGACGCCGCTTCCTATGAAGTGGGTCAGGTCGTGAAGGTGGATGTGTTCGCCGAAGGCGACAAAATCGACGTCACCGGCACCAGCAAGGGCCACGGCTTCACCGGCGCGATCTACCGCTGGAATCAGCACACCGGCCCCATGGCGCACGGCTCCAAGTATCATCGCGGCGTCGGCTCCATGAGCGCCAACTCCGATCCCAGCCGCGTGTTCAAGAACAAGCACATGTCCGGCCATTACGGCGTGGAGCGCACCACCGTCCAGAACCTGACCGTGGTCAAGGTGGACGCGGAGCGCGACCTGCTGCTGGTACACGGCGCTGTGCCCGGCCCCAAGGGCGGATTGCTCCTCGTGCGCAATTCCGTGAAAGCCTGATTGAAGGAGGAACAACGATTATGCCCAGTATTAAAGTGCTGAACATGCAGGGCGCGAGCGTTGGCGAAATGCAGCTCAAGGACGAAATCTTTGCTGTTGAGCCCAACACGGCGGCCATGCATCTGGTCGTCCGCTCCATCCTTGCCAACAAGCGTCAGGGCACGCAGAGCGCGCTCACGCGCGGCATGGTGCGCGGCGGCGGTCGCAAGATCTATCGCCAGAAGGGCACCGGCAATGCCCGCCACCATGGCAACCGTGCTCCCCAGTTCGCGCACGGCGGCGTGGTGTTCGCTCCCCAGCCCCGCGACTATGTTGTCAACGTACCCAAGAAGGTACGCCGTCTGGCCATGAAGAGCGCGCTGTCCGAGAAGTTCAACGCCGGCGAGATCATCGTGGTTGATCAGATCAAGTTTGAGGAAGTCAAGACCAAGTACGCCGCCCGCATGCTCAAGGCGCTGGACGCCGAAAAGCGCGCCCTGCTGGTGCTCGAAGGCCGCGATGAGTCCATCATCCGCGCCACCAAGAACATCGAGCTGCTGGACGACTGCTATGTCAACACCCTCAACGTGTACGACATCCTGCGCGCCAACAAGCTGATTGTGACCCGCGCCGCGATGGAGAACATCCAGGAGGTGTATGCGTAATGAAGAATCCGCATGACGTCATTCTTCGCCCCGTCCTGACCGAAAAGGGCTACGACGGCATCGAAGAAAAGCGCTACGTCTTCGAGGTGGCCATCTCCGCCAACAAGACCGAGATCAAGCAGGCGCTGGAATCCGTTTTTGAAGGCATCAAGGTGGAAAAGGTCAACACCGTGCGCACCCTTGGCAAGATGAAGCGCCAGGGCCGCACCCAGGGCCGTACCCCCGAAGTGAAGAAAGCCTATGTGAAGCTGGCCGAAGATTCGAAGCCCATCGCGTTCTTCGAAGGCATGGCCTAAGGTAGGAGGAAAAGCAAAATGGCAATCCGTGTATATAAGCCGACTTCGTCCGCCCGCCGTTTCATGTCCGTGCTGACCTACGAGGAAATCACCAAGAAGACTCCCGAAAAGAGCCTGGTGGAATACCTCAAGAAGAACGCGGGCCGCAACAATCAGGGCAAGATCACCGTTCGTCATCAGGGCGGCGGCAACAAAATCAAGTATCGTGTCATTGACTTCAAGCGCGACAAGCGCGATATCCCCGCCCGGGTGGCTGCGATCGAATACGATCCGAACCGCTCCGCGTTCATCGCCCTGCTGAACTATGCTGACGGCGAGAAGCGCTACATTCTGGCTCCTCTGGGCCTGAAGGTGGGCGACACCGTGCTGGCCAGCGAAAACGCCGACATCAAGCCCGGCAACGCGCTGCCCATCGCCAAGATCCCCGTTGGTACCCTGATTCACAACGTGGAGATCAAGCCCGGCCGCGGCGGCCAGATGGTCCGCTCCGCCGGCGCCTACGCGCAGCTGATGGCCAAGGAAGGCAACGCCGCTCAGGTTCGCCTTCCCTCCGGCGAAGTGCGCGTGGTGCCCATGACGGCCTATGCCACCATCGGCACCGTCGGCAACACCGACCATGAGAACGTGCGCATCGGCAAGGCCGGCCGCACCCGCCACATGGGCATTCGTCCCACCGTTCGCGGCGTCGTGATGAATCCCTGCGATCACCCGCACGGCGGCGGCGAGGGCAAGAGCCCCGTTGGTATGCCCGCTCCTGTTACTCCGTGGGGCAAGCCCGCTCTGGGCCTCAAGACCCGCAAGCATAAGAAGTATTCCAACCGCCTGATCGTCAAGCGCGCGGGCAAGAAGTAAGAGCGATTCGAGAGGAGGCAATCTGAAAAATGAGCCGTTCCGTCAAGAAAGGCCCCTATATCCAGGAAGCGCTGCTCAAGCGCGTTCAGGAAATGAACAAGACCGGGAAGAAAGCCGTTCTGAAGACTTGGTCCCGTTCCTCCACCATTTTCCCCGATTTCGTTGGCCACACCATTGCGGTGCATGATGGCCGCAAGCATGTGCCGGTCTATGTGACTGAGGACATGGTTGGCCACAAGCTGGGTGAGTTCGCCCCCACGCGCACCTTCCGCGGTCACGCCGGCGAAAAGACGTCCAGATAACGGAAGGAGAGAAAGAGTATGGCAACCAATACCCGTGAAAAGGGCCTCAAGCGCGCCGAAACGCGCGACAAGCGCCCCCAGGCCCATGTGAAGCATGTGCGTATCTCTCCCCGTAAGGTCAAGATCGTCATCGACCTGATCCGCGGCAAGAACGTGGATGAGGCGCTTGCAATCCTGCAGTACACCCCCAAGGCCGCGTCCCCCGTGGTGTACAAGCTGCTCTCCAGCGCTGTGGCCAATGCGGTCAACAACCAGGAGATGGATCGCAGCACGCTGTATGTCGCTGAGGTGTATGCCAATCCCGGCCCCGTCCTGAAGCGCTATGTAGCCCGCAGCCGCGGCTCGGCCAGCCCGATGCTGCGCCGCACCTGCCATATCAGCGTGATCCTTGACGCCAAGACCAAGTAAGAGAGGGAGGTTTCCGAATGGGTCAGAAAGTTAATCCGCATGGCGCACGCGTAGGCGTGATCTTTGACTGGAGCACGCGCTGGTACGCCGATAAAAAGGATTTCGCGAACCACCTCATCGAGGATCACAAGCTGCGCGAAATGCTTAAAGAAAAGTTCTACAACACCGGCATCAGCCGCATTGATGTGGAGCGTTCCGACGCCCGCATGACCGTGAACATCTTCACCGGCAAGCCCGGCATGATCATCGGCCGCGGCGGCAAGGGCATCGAAGAGCTCAAGGCTGAGGTCGAAAAGTTCCTGGGTCATCCCTGCAACATCAACGTGATGGAGATCAAGAATCCCGACACTGATGCGCAGCTGGTGGCCGAAAACATCGCTCAGCAGCTGGAAAAGCGCATTGCTTTCCGCCGCGCGATGAAGCAGAGCATCCAGCGCGCCATGCGCCCCATGAAGGGCGGCGAGGCTGCCAAGGGCATCAAGGTGTCTGTGGGCGGCCGTCTCAACGGCGCTGACATCGCTCGCACCGAACATTACCATGAAGGCTCCATCCCCCTGCAAACGCTGCGCGCCAACATCGACTATGGCTTTGCTGAAGCCAAGACCACGTATGGCCGTCTGGGCGTTAAGGTGTGGATCTACAAGGGTCAGATCCTGCCCCAGGCCAAGAAGCCTGCCGTGCGCACCGAAGGAGGCAAATAATCATGCTGATGCCCAAGAGAGTGAAGCGTCGTCGCGTATTCCGCGGCCGCATGAAGGGTACCGCTCATCGCGGTAATTTCGTCGCCTACGGCGATTACGGTCTGGTCGCGCTGGAGCCCTGCTGGGTGACCAGTCAGCAGATCGAGGCCGCCCGTATCGCCCTGACCCGCTACACCAAGCGCGGCGGTCAGG
>CAMGDO010000030.1 GCA_946042585.1 uncultured Clostridia bacterium | reverse complement strand
GTGCTGCTGACGGGAATCAGCGGTGCGATGGGCGCGATCATCACGCTTCTGACCTCCACTTTCTCCATCCTTGCCACAGCGCTTATGGCCATTATCTTCAGCATTTATCTGCTTATCGGCAAGGAGAAAATTTCCGGCCAGCTCAAGCGGCTCATGCGCACCTATCTGCATGACCGGATTACGGACAAATGCCTTTATGTCGTCGGCGTGCTGAATCATTCCTTTCACAGCTTTATCGTAGGTCAGTGTCTGGAAGCCGTTATTCTGGGCGCGCTGTGCATGCTGGGTATGTTTGTATTTCGTTTTCCCTATGCCACAATGATCGGCTGTCTGATCGGGTTCACCGCGTTGATTCCCGTGGCGGGCGCATATATCGGCGCGGCGGTCGGTGCGTTCATGATATTCACCGTTTCGCCCATCAAGGCGCTGCTTTTCCTTATCTATCTGGTCATTCTGCAGCAGTTGGAAGGCAATCTGATATATCCCCGCGTGGTCGGCTCCTCCATCGGTCTGCCGGGCGTATGGGTGTTGGCCGCTGTGACCATCGGCGGCGGTGTGATGGGCGTCTTTGGCATGCTGCTGGGCGTACCCCTTGCCGCTGCGATTTATCAGCTTCTTAGACAGGATATGAACAAACGCGGAAAAACGCTCGTTTCTCAAAAGCACAGACCGAAGCAAACGGCAAAAGCAGACAACTCTTAATTGTATTCACACACAAAAGCCCCGCCTTTCTAAAAGAGAAGCGGGGCTTTTAAGTGTCTTTCAGATACAGTTGCATATACATCTGCTTCTTTTCTGAATAAGCGCATCCTCCAGCGCGCATACTTTCCTTACCAACGCCGGAAAGGTGTGATGATATGGAATTTGCCAAAATACTGCTGTCTTCTGTCCTGTCCTATGCCGCGCTGTTTTTGTCGGCAAAGGTAATTGGACGAAAGCAGATTTCCCAGCTGGATTCCTTTGATTACGTGTCCGGTATCACCATAGGCTCCATTGCTGCAGAGCTGGCTACGGATCTGGAAAACATGTGGAAGCCGCTGCTCGCCATGGCGATTTATATGCTTTTCACCTGGGGCATGTCCATTGTTTCCCTGCGCAGCAATCGCGCCAGAAAATATCTGAACGGAACGCCGTCCATCCTGATGAAGGACGGAAAACTGTATCGGGAAAACATGAAAAAAGCCAAGCTGGAGCTGAGCGATTTTCTGGTGATGTGCCGGGAGCTGGGCTATTTCAATCTGGGCGATATCCACACGGCGGTGTTTGAATACAACGGCAAACTGTCCGTGCTGCCCAAATCATCGCGCCGCCCCGCAACGCCTGAGGATTTGCACCTTTCCTCCGCTCAGGAAACCTTTTTCACCGAAATCATCATGGATGGACGCATTCTGGACGCAAACCTGACGCAAATAGGCCGCGATGTTCGCTGGCTGCAAAAGCAGCTTAAAGCGCAGGGATATGCAAGCGCCGAGGAAATCTATCTGGGGTTATGCGATACAGAAAGAAACCTGACACTGTATCCATGCATTCCCTGATGACGCGCTCTTAATTCTGGCAGAAAATCTGCTCGCCGCGCACCAGCGGATAGCGCGCCAGGTTTTGCCCATCCAGTATTTCCTTGCGCATATCCACGGCTGAAATCTGATGGTTATCGTAGGTGGTGTAGTAATAAATCCCCTTTTGCGCATTGCAGCAGGAGGTATACAGGGTGATTTCATACTTTCCATCGCCCAGATCGCAGCAGCCGCGCTGCTGATCCACAGAGCCGAGAATATGGAAGAACTGGCTGACGCTTTCCGCCTCCGTATCGCCGGAAAGGGAATTGAGCTTTGTGAACGCGACGCGGACAAAGCGCGACTGCGAGGACAGATCGCCCGGCAGACCCATGCCGCCCATGCCGCGGCTGTAGCGTGTCAGCGGCAGCTGAGAGGAAAAACGGTTCTGCGGATCGTCTGGAGAAACATGCATATAGTTGTTCAGATTGAAAAGCTGCATGGGGAAGGGCGGATTGTTCGTCAGTACGCCCGCGGGATTATCATACACCATCACCCCGTCCGCCACCGCTTCCACAGTGATCGCCTCCGTCTGATCAGCAATCAGCCAGTGCAGCTGTGCCACAGGCAGCTGCGGATTGAAAGGAATATTCGTCAGATTGATGCGGGACAGCAGCGTGCGCGCCTGCGCCACGCTGTCGCACTGTCCCAGAATCCAGGGAATCAGTTCATACTGCGCGATATTGTCCTTTTGCGGGTCGGGCGCACGATATACGGCGTTTCCCACAAAATTCAGCCCCGCCATGCACAGTCCCTTTTCGTTGACGGCATCATAATAGAGCGGATACCCCTCAGCCACATGTGCCATGCCGATCATGGCATAATGATGCGCCATCTCGCCCATGCAGCGAAGGCAGAACTTATAATCACGCGGCGTGATCGTCACTTCGTCGCCATAGGAGAATTCATAATCCAGCGTTCTGCCAAAATAGAAGTCTTTTGTTTTATAGGTCGCAGCGGTACACATCGCTCTGCACTTCCTTTCCGTGATTGTTGATAGTGTGCGTCCGCGCGCTGAAAAGCATGCGCAATCACGCGCGCTCATCAAGCGCCGCGTCAAGCTGATCGCAGATCTGCTGCATGCCCAATTGGTCAGGATGCTTATTCACCTTGTGAATATCATGCAGCTGTACGCTCTGCACGCCATAATGACGGCAGGCTGCTGCCATACCCTGCATGATTTCTGCCTTCAAGTCACAGTTGATCACGCCTACAATGCGGGTGTTTGGATTATTCTTTTTCACATAATCCAGCATATAGCAGTACGCCGGCAGCACGCTGAAAAGGCTTTCCTCCGTCCAGTCGGAAAATTGCAGCGTTCCCACATCATTGTCTATCCAGCAGTCGTTCGTTCCGCCAAAAAGCAGTATCAGCCCGGGCTTTTCTCCATTGATACCATCGTCTGACAGCGAGCGCTTCATGCGATTGATGAAAGAGTCCTTCACCGTATGATGCTCACGCACACGGTTTGAAACCGTGGTACCGGAAGAACTGTCATTGATCAGAAGGTGCAGACCGCGGCGTTCCAGCAGCTGATACCACCAGGTATCCTCCGCGCTCTTCACATTTTCAATTCCTTCATGGGGATAATACACATAATTACCTTCCGGTATACAGCCGGAAAAGGTTGAATAGCTGTCTCCCAGAATTGACACCAAGTGTTGATTCATTTGTATATTCCTTTCCTGCCGCTGATTTTCTTGGAATACAGACAAGCCATATGTCCGGCGGCTAATGCATATTTTCACAAAAGTATACCACGGCCTTGCCGCCATTAGCAAGAAAAATCACCGATAGTCACGTTTTTCGCCCGCAGCCTGACGCTTTCCCGCTTTGTTCCCTTGCGCAAAATACTGTGCCGTTATATAATGACTTCATTCCCGTGCTTGCTGCCGGGCAGACGCTTATGCTCTGCTGCTTCGCGACATATCGGGCAAACATCACCTAAGGAGCTGCGCCTTTATGGAGAATTACAACAATCTGGACAAAAATATGATTGTCAGCGATACCATCGGCGATGTGGAAGTGCAATGGCATGATGTGCGCAAGGCGCCCTTTGCCATTTATGGCCTCTATCGGCCGCAGACGGAAAGCTGGTTCCATCGCCTTCCCATGGATGTGGCTGCTGCCACCAGCGAAGCTGTTGAGCGTCTCAGCCAGGAGAGCGCGGGCGGCCGCGTGCGCTTTGCCACCGATTCTCCTTTCATTGCCATTCGCGCTACCTACCGCGCTGTCGGGCGCTGTTCTCATGTGACATTGGTATCCACTGCCGGATTTGATTTGTATATGGACGATACATTCGGCAGCCGCTATCTCAAGGAATTCCGTATGCCCGTTGATATGACAGATCGCTACGAGCAGATCTTTCAGATGAGGAATACGCCCGGCATGCATTCCTACACAATTAATTTCCCCGTGCATGCCGTGGTGGAAACACTTGAAGTGGGGCTTGCGCCCGGCTCACAGCTGGGCGAAGGCCGAAAATACCGCGATTATCTCCCCATCGTGTTCTACGGCAGTTCCATCGTGCATGGCACTGCCGCCAGCCGTCCGGGATATATCTATGAAAACTATATTGCGCGCATGCTCGATATGGACTATCTGAATCTGGGTTTCTCCGGCAACGCCAAGGGCGAGCAGGTGCTATCTGACTACATGGCCACATTGCCCATGAGCGTATTCGTCTGCGATTATGATCATAACGCGCCCTCGGTGGAGCATCTTGCCGCCACACATTACCCTATCTATGAGACCATCCGTGCAAAGAACCCCGATGTGCCCTATATCATGATTTCACGCCCCAACTTCTTTACGTTCCTTGATATAGACTATCTGCTGAATATGCGCGATGTGATTATGCGCAGCTATCTCAAGGCGCGTGAAACAGGCGATCGCAACGTGTATTTCATTGACGGTACTTCATTCTTTGCTGATTCGCACGTTTATGACTGCACCATGGATCACATTCACCCCAATGACACCGGCTTTATGAAAATGGGCGAAAGCATCGCTGTCGTTATCCGCTATGCGCTTGAGCATATGGCCAAATAATCTTCCTGCAGCAAAGCATCGCTTTGCCTTCGCAAGACAAGCCCCCTCTGCATGCAGAGGGGGCTTTAAGTTTTTCCGTCGCTGCGCTGCAATTGCTTACATCTCTATACGGTTGCAGTGAAGCAGATCCAGCCCTGCCCTGTACAGATGTGAAGTATCGGAAAAGCACAGACACTGAGGCGCAGTCAGGCCGTTTTCGTTATTGCGGAATTCCACAATCGTAACGCCCGTATGCGACAGGGAAAAGGATGCCCACAGGGTGTGCAGCGGGATATGGAACAGAACGGACATCCATGCGCGCGTAAACGCCGCATGGCAAAACAGCGCTACTCTTTCCTCGTTGGGCCAGAGAATCCGATATACGCCGTTTTCCTCCTGATAGCCCAGGCGCGCAAGAAAGTCCCTGCCGTGTTCTTCAACATACTCTATCGCCTGCTTCATACCGGATTCCCGAATGCCCGGGCAGTCAAAGGCCTGCGCATAGGTCAAATCCTGATTGCCGTTTTCCCGGTAGCAGGTATTCTGTACAAACGTAATGGATTTCATCTGCCCGTCCGGATAGGGAGTATTCAGATACTTGCCCTCCAGCTCGTGCGTCCAGTCTTCCACGGTGTATTCTTTCCCCAGCAGACGGCAGGCAGGCTCCGCCGTCATGCGAGCCCTCCCCATCGGAGAACAGAAAATCCGGTCAATTTTCGCATCATACATGCGCTTGCCAACGGCTTCCGCCTGTTTCTTTCCGCGCTCTGTCAGCCCGTCTGTTTCATAAATCGGATCACCGTGCCGAACAATATACAAAAGCATGCCTTTCACTCCCGTACCGCATAAAACGGCTGTAATACGTCATAGTATAGCACAATTCATCCACATTGTCACCTTTCGCACAATGCGCTATTTACTTTTTTGTTTTTTTCATTGTATAATAACTAAAAATCCTGATCATGGAGGATGGGATATGCAGAAATCCAGGCTTCGCCGCTATGCTGCTCTTCTGGCCCGTACGGGCGTTAATGTTCAGAAAGGGCAGGATGTCGTTTTGACTGCCGGACTTGACCAGCCCGAGTTTGTTTCCATGCTGGTTGAGGAATTATACAAGCTCGGCGCCCGCAAGGTACACGTCAAATGGAATTATCAGCCGCTGCAGAAACATCATGTGCGATACCAGACGCTCGAAACGCTGTCCACCGTAGACAGCTATGAAGAAGCGGAGCTGAAATTTGCCGCCGACGCGCTCTGCCCGCGCATCACGCTTATATCGCCCGATCCCGATGGTCTCAAGGGCATTGATATAGAAAAAATGAGCCGAGGTCAGCAGGGTCGATTCCCTGTGATGAAGCCCTACCGCGATGCCATGAACGGCCGTACCCAATGGTGCATTGCCGCCGTTCCCAGCGTCGCCTGGAGCAAAAAGGTATTCCCCGCCGATCGCGCATGCGTTGCCGTAGAAAAATTGTGGGAGGCCATCCTGACCGCCGCGCGCGTGGATGATGACCCTGTCGCTGCCTGGGAAACGCACGACGCAGATTTGCAGCGCCGCTGTGAGCATCTGAACAGTCTGGGGATTGAAACGCTGGAATACCATGCCTCCAACGGCACGAATTTTCGCGTCGGGCTCATTGAAAATGCGCGCTTTTGCGGCGCTGTTGAAAAAACAGACGCCGGCGTCGCCTTCAATCCCAATATTCCCACCGAAGAATGCTTCGCAACGCCGCGCCGCGGGCTGGCTGAGGGCATTGTTTATGCCAGCATGCCCCTGTGCTATCAGGGCGCGCTGATTGAGAATTTCTATCTGCGCTTTGAAAATGGTCGCGTTGTCGAGGCGCACGCAGAAAAGAACGATGACCGTCTCCAGAAAATGATCACCATGGACGAGGGCGCATCCTATTTGGGCGAATGCGCGCTTGTGCCCTATAACAGCCCCATTCGACAGACCGGTCTGCTCTTCTACACCACGCTCTTTGATGAAAATGCCAGCTGTCATTTTGCGCTGGGGCGCGGCTATGCAGAGAGCGTGCCGGACTATCACAATAAGACGCAGGCTGAAATCCGTGCCGCCGGTGTGAATGATTCCATGATCCATGTAGACTTCATGATCGGCACAAAGGATTTATCCATCCTTGCGCATTGCAGGGACGGACGCACCGTGCAGATTTTCCGTGATGGTGACTGGGCATTCTGAAAGCGCTGTCACTGCCAGCATTTCCCCAATGGCACAACCGTTTTTGTAAAGGAGTGATACCAAATGAAAACCCTACTGAGAAATGGCCGCATCTATGATGGCACCGGCAATCCGGCCTATATGGGCGACATCCTTCTGGAGGATGACCGTATTCTTGCCGTAGGAGAAAACCTTCCCGCTGACAATGCTCAGGTGATGGATATTTCCGGTCTGTCCATCGGCCCCGGCTTTATTGACGCACACTCCCACAATGACTGGTTTGCCATCCGCCGCGATCCGCTGCCCGGTTTTGCGCCCTTTATCCGGCAGGGCATCACCACCTTTATCGCGGGCAATTGCGGCCTGTCGGCTGTCGCATTTGATCAGGACAGCCCGCATGTGAACAAAATGGGCGGAGGCCTATTCGGCTTTGAGCAAGCGAATGGCATCTATGGCAGTGTGGATAGCTACTTTGCTGCCGTTGACCGGCATATGCCGTGCAATCTGGCTGTGCTGGCAGGTCACTGCTCGGCACGCGCTTCCGTATCCGGCTTTGCCAACCGAAAGCTGACGCCGGAGGAAGAAGAGCATATGCTTGCCCTGCTTGAGAATGCCCTTCAGCAGGGCGCGGCGGGTATCTCGCTGGGGCTGATGTACGAACCGGGATTATACGCCCAGAAGGAAGAACTGAAAAAGGTGGCTGCTCTGTGCGAAAAGTACAATCGTCCGCTCACCGTGCACCCACGCGCCAATTCGTCTGTTTCCATGTCCTATCCGCAGCTGTTTGGGCGCTCGCACCTTCTGCGCGCTGTGGATGAGCTGGTTGATATTGCCCGCGGCACGCATCTCAAGCTGCAATACTCACACGCCATCTTTGTCGGCCGCCGCTCCTTCAAGGATAAGGACGAGCTGCTTTCATTGCTCATGTCGCTGCGCGACGAGGGGGCAGACGTAATGTTTGATATCTATGATGAAACGCTGGGCGTATCCGTCATCACGGTCATTCTGCCTGCATGGTATCAGTCCATGACACCGGAAGAACGGAAAAAGCCTCTCACCCGCCTTAAGCTGAGCGCTCTTGTGCATGCCTCCAGCCTGCTGCTCGGGTTTGGCTTCAAGGATATTCAGGTGGCGTAT